>JAHJVF010000234.1 GCA_018828505.1 Bacteroidota bacterium
AGCACATTAATAATCTTCTGTCGATAATGCCAAGGCAGGCATTACACGCAAAGACCATCGGCTTTATTCATCCAACTACTCAAAAATTTGTTTATTTTGATTCACCACTGCCGGATGATATGAAGCAATTGATTCAGATATTAAGAAGCGATAAAACTTCAGAAGAATCTTTTTAACAAGAGTTGCCCAACTGAGAAATTAAGCTCTGCAAAACATATTGATACAAAATGAAAACACTTTATTTTACTTTCGTCATCGTCGCATTAGATCAGATATCAAAAATTCTAATTAAGGGAATTAATATTCCCTTTTTTGGTTTTAAGCATAGCGGAATAAAGATCAATCAAAGCATCAAGATCATCAACGACCTTTTCCAATTAACCTATGTTGAGAATTACGGTATCGCATTCGGAATTGATCTAGGACGAAATTTTAAAGTTGCCGTTTCTATCTTTACAATTTTGGCCGTAATCGGAATATTCTATTATTTATTCATCTCACGTCATAAATCATTCAGTATTCGATTTGCAATAGCTGTTTTACTTGGCGGTGCGATAGGAAATTTGATCGATAGAACTTTTTACGGCGTCTTTTATGAATATGCACCAATTTTTCATGGAAGAGTCGTTGACTTTTTCCATATCGATTTTTTTGATTACTCTCTTTTCGGAAAATATTATGACAGCTTTCCTATTTTCAACATCGCCGATTTGTCTGTATTTATTGGAACAATGATGCTGTTATGGATTTCTTTCAAATCAAAGAAACCTGAAACAGATGAAATAAATAAAAGTGAAACGACACTCCAGGAAGAAGAAGACAAACCAACCGCACAGAGTGATGTGATAAATATTTAATCATTCCCATTCTTTCAACCAGCTTAAACAGAACAAGTATTCTCAATTTGCATTCTCATCGTAACTTTCTTAAAATTGTATCGTAATACGAACAGTTTGTTATACGAATAATTGAATGAATAGGTGACAAAAAACAAAAAGATAATCGAGGATCTGTTTGAAGTCGGGCAGAGGATCAAAGAAGTTCATATTAAGCTCAATCCCCTTATCTTAAAATCGGAAATAACCATAACTCAATGGTGGGCGATGTTTTGTATCGATAAGCGAAAATCAACAACACTTAAAGAATTTTCAAATGACCTCAAGATTGCTCAAAGTACGGCATCGGGCTTAATAAACCGGCTCGTTAAGCTGAATCTTGTTGATCGCGTGATCCCGAACGAAGACCGAAGAAAAACATTTATAAGTCTGACTTCAAAAGGAAAAAAAATGCTCGATACGCATACTGAACAGAGTAAAATAATTTATAAGAAATTAGTTGAGAAGCTGTCAGCCAATGAACAAAAAATATTTCTTTCGATCATGCAGCGATTTTATGAAGTCTCGGCTGAACTTCTTAAAGAAATGAATAAAGGAAAACAATGAAAAAAGCAGTAATAGCATTTCTACTCTTTACAATTCAATTTGGCTTCGGACAAAGGGAGGCAAAAGTTATCTCCGATCTGACTTTAGATAAGGCGCTCGAAATTGCTCTAAGAGAAAATTCTCAAGTCAAGATGGCTCAGATGGAACATGAAAAAGCTGAATCGCGGGTTGCTGAATCTTATTCATCACTCTATCCGAACATTTCTACAGAAGCAACTTATCTGAGGAATATTAAGAAGCCGGTTTTCTTTTTACCCGACTTTTTTGGAGGAACAGGCAAGGTGACTCCAATAGAAATAGGTTCAGATAATTCCTATGTAGCTGCTTTGCAATTTGGCGTTCCGCTTTTTATGGGACAGATTTATTCCGGAATTGTGATAAGTAAACTTGGAATGGAACTTAGCAATTTGAACTATGAAGAAACTCTCGCCCAAGTGAAGCTTAACACAACCAAAGCGTTTTACGATGCATTGTTAACACGTGAGTCGGAAATTTTTGTAAAGAAAAGTTACGAGAATACTTTGAAAAATCTAGAGAATGCAGAGAAGATGAATAAAGCCGGCTTACTTTCAGATTTTGAATATCTGAGCGCTCAAGTTGAAGTAGAGAAATTAAAACCGACAGTCTTACAAGCGAAATATAATTATCAAACTGCCGTAAATTTTCTAAAAATCCTTTTAAATCTGGACGTTAGCGATCAGATC
>JAHJVF010000529.1 GCA_018828505.1 Bacteroidota bacterium
AATGCCGAACAATTGGAAACCAATACGCGCTAATTTGCAAATATCTCCTCTTAGTACTTACGAGACCAGAGACTTTTATCAAGCAAGAACTGCGAATGGAAGATTTGTCAAAATATCCCCAGAAGTTAAAGTGCTTCTTAACTTGATGGATGGCAACCACACCGTAGATGAGATTGTAGTTATCGCTAATAAACAATATGATGCAAATCTCACTGTAGAGTGTCTTGAAGAATTACTACGCTCACATATGATTCCCGCAGGATTAGTGGAAAGCGACGGAACATTCCTTCCATCGAGATCATCGTATGCTATACATGTGCCACTAGTTCGAGGCGGCACTCTTAGAATAATAGGTCAATGGTGTAGTGGACCCACAAAACTGGACAGTTTTTTTGCGATTCTTAGTGGGTAGTCTGCTCCTGATGAGCCAGTTGCCAGGCGGCTTCGAACTCAACGGGCGTCAGATACCCAAGCGATGAGTGGATGCGTTTCGTCATGTACACGTCCTCGATGAAACGCCCAATCTGTTTGTAGGCATCGGCAAAGTCATTATACTCGGATAAGTCTACCTCCTCTTCCTTGATCGTTCGCATGAGCCGCTCGGCATAGCCGTTCTCTTCGGGCTTGCCCTGTGCCGCCATGCTGATCTGAACGCCATATTTCTGGAGCAAGTCAACGTAATCTTGTGCGGCGTACTGGACGCCCTGGTCGCTGTGGTGAATTTCTGGAATGCAGAGCGAAAGCGCACAGCGTAATGCTGCGAGCGTCAAACTGGTATCCAATATACGTCCCAGGCTCCAGCCACGGATGGAACGGGTGAACACATCCATCACCACTGCCAGGTACACGAAGCCATTGCCAAGCCGGATGTAGGTGATGTCGCACACCCAAACCTGCTCCGGGCGGGTGATTTCCAGCCCGTCCACCCGGTTTGGATAGCGTGGGTAAGGGTGTTCGCTGTTCGTTGTGCGGCATTTTGCCCGTTTTACAGGGCGCAGAAGCCCTTTTTGGCGCATGATACGCTGGATTCGCTTGCGATTGACCCGGTAGGCATAGGGTGCACGCCGCAATTGATGGGTCAGCCGCCGTGAGCCGTAGGTCGGGTACTGCCCCGCCACCTGCTCCAAATCCACCAATAATCGGGTGTCGTCCCGAGGCTGTGCATGGTAGTAAAACGTGCTGTGCGCTATGCCAACCATTTCGCAAGCTGTCTGCACCGAACAGCCGTACACTTCCACCAGTGCCTTCGCCATCAATCGTTGCCCCGCGACGGCGAACTGGCATAGCTCAATACTTTTTTTGAGAGTTCCAACTGCATCGTCAGCCGCCCGACCATGCGCTCCAGCTCGGCGATCCGCACATCTTTTTCTTGTACTTCCTTGGGCTGTTCGAACAGTTGCGATGCGTTGGCAATGAAATCTTGCCTCCAGCGTGAAAGCACCGCATCCTTGATGCCATACTCCCGGCTGGCCTGCATCAATCCTTTTTCGCCTGAAATCAACTCAAGTACCAGCCTGGCCTTGAACTCGGCGCTGAACGTTCGCTTTTTGGGCATAGTAGACCTCGTTTCTGGATCTTAATCCTACCACTATGGTAGTAATCCAGTTTTTGGGGTCCACTACAGGCTATGCTCTTCTGCAGCGGCGCACAAAGCCCGAAATGGTTCGCCAATGCCGTTTTCGTCTGCTATTAGGAAAAGATTATCAAGAAGAATTGTTTGGTTTGTATGTTGCACTCTTCCTCGGATAGATACTTCGTGGTCGCTCCATTCTCTTTGAATAATACACTCTCCATTAGCCAATCCAAGCATTCTGAAGCTGACTACAAAGATAGGAACGTGATATTCTTCCGCCAGGTACTCGATTATGCGGTCTAGACCTGCTTCTATATCTTTGCCAACTATGATCATCATAACATCCCGTTTGCTAGCTCCCCTCTTTTGTCCTTCAGGAAGGATATCACGCGACGGACGCACAGATATTGCCCGCGAAGTTAGATAATCGTCGACTTTCATGCACAATGTATCAAATGGAATATGCCTGATACACACTGCGTAATCGAGTACTTTGGTTAGACTTACTCGGCTTACTAAGCCAGTTGTTATTTCAATAACTACCCAGCGTCCGAGGGGATCAAGAGCCAGTAAATCTATTGGACCACATTCAGTCTGTACTTGATGACCAACAATAGTCAGATCGCCTCTGAGAAGATTGGGGTTCTTTTGTATCCAATCCTCAAGCGCCTTCTTCACATTAACATTGTGTTCATAATCGTATTCGCGTAAAGGGTGGGGGATATGATCTTTTACATGCCAAAAATTTGTATTAAGCATATTCGGATCCCTTCAATGCTATGCTCAACATTTTCTTGCTGAAAATTACTAGAATATTCTATTGACACACGAAAATCCTTTGCATTAGTATTCTTTTTGATACGCAGGGTTGGGACTGATACGTCAAGATCTAGGTTGCACAGGAATATTCTCCGTTTAGTATACTATACTATGATAGCACTTTACGGCAATATCTGGCGTCTATTCAACGCTTAACCGCCAGATATTGGGGTTGATTACGCGACATTGCCCCATATTGCTAGTATGCGATTAT
>JAHJVF010000040.1 GCA_018828505.1 Bacteroidota bacterium
AGGATCCTTCGGAAATTATCTATACTTATCTTATTTTTTACAAATTTTTTTTTAATGAACATTCTGGGTTTAACTTTTTTATTAAACCGCTTAACATTTTTTTTGCTTCAATAACTTGTGAGATTATTTGATCATAATCTTTTTTCAATAAAAACTTCAATTCGTAAGAAATAAATAAGAGATATTCTAATTCGCAGGCTGAACTAAATGCGAATTGAAGGAATCTTCTAAAGTCAGCATCGGAACCACGACCGCACCCTTCTGAAATATTTGTTGGGATTGAAACACTCGCCCGTCGAATTTGACTAATTAATCCATACATCTCTTCCTTTGGAAAAGTTGCAGTAATATTATAAATAGCTAAAGCAATTTTATGAGACAATTCCCATACTTTAAGATGTCTAAAATCTTTCATAGCCTTACTATTACCTAATTATTAACTGATCACTGAAAGCTGATTGCTGACAACTCTAATGTATCTCAATTCCATATTTTTTTTGAAACGCTCTAAGTTTCTCCCAGGTTAGTTCTGAATTTTCTTTCTTGAAATCACTAACTAATTCATTCCATGTTTTTGTTTCTTTTCCGTCATCAACTCTTACCATGGAAATACATCCTTCTACCGGACAAACTATTAAGCAAAGATCACAACCGACACAATCTTCTTCCCGAACAACGGTTTTATTTTTTCCGTTTTCGGCTATCAAGTCGATACACTGATGTGCTCCATCCTCACAAGCGATATGGCACAAGTTGCAATGAATACATTTATCCTGATCTATTCTTGCGACAGTTTTATGCAGAAGATTGAAATTCCCAAAATCGTCTAGGTGTGGAAGTGCTTTCCTTCTGACCTGTTCCAAAGAAGTGAATCCTTTTTCTTCCATCCAGAATGAAAGTCCTTCGATCATATCTTTTACAATTCTAAATCCATAATGCATTACAGCCGTACAAACCTGAACGCTTGTAGAACCAAGTAAAATAAATTCAAGTGCGTCTTTCCAATTACTAATTCCTCCTACCCCGGAAATTGGAAGATCGACTTCTTTATCGAGAGCAACTTGAGAAACCATGTTCAGTGCAATGGGTTTTACAATTGGCCCTGCAAGTCCGCCATGCCCGCCTTTGCCAGCAATACTTGGCCTCAATTCAAATGTATCCAGATCAACTCCCATTATACTGTTTATAGTATTTATAAGGGCAATTCCTGAAGCTCCACCAGCTTTTGCAGCACGTGCAGGAATTTGAATGTTGCCAACATTTGGAGTCAGTTTAATTAAAACCGGAACAGTTGAAACTTCAGTAACCCATTCGGTTATCATTTTGCAGTATTCAGGAACTTGACCAACTGCAGAGCCCATTCCCCTTTCGCTCATTCCATGCGGACAGCCGTAATTTAATTCAAGTCCATCGCAGCCGGTATCGATTGTTCTTTTTACTATATCATGCCAGGTCTCGCGTTTGGATTCTACCATAAGAGAAACGATCACGGCTCTATCGGGCCAGAGTCTTTTAGTTTCAGCAATCTCTTTGAAATTAACTTCGATATTTCTATCGCTGATCAGTTCAACGTTATTTATTCCTACAAGCTTTTGACCATTGTAATCCAATCCGCCGTATCGGTTGCAAACATTCATTACCGGCTCGCCTAATGTTTTCCAGACAGTTCCTCCCCAGCCCTGCTCGAATGCTTTACAATTTTGATAAGCTGAATTCGATGGCGGAGCAGATGCAAGCCAAAATGGATTCGGTGATTTTATTCCTGCAAAGTTTATAGAAAGATCGACCATATTGTTTTCCTATTTTAATTGGACACTGATCATCATGATCCATCATGATCTATCTTGATAATCTGTGGGCTATTCTTCAAATAAATATTTATAAATTCCGTGAGCGGCACGTTTTCCATCATAAGCTGCGTTAACGACTTCTTTCCCACCATTAATGCAATCTCCGCCCGCAAAGACTTTTGTATTTCCTGTTTGATAAGTTTCCAAATCGACGACAATCATACCATTCTCAATTTTCAAATTTGGAATCGATTCGAGGAACGAGATGTTTGTTTGCTGACCGATAGCTTTGATTACCATATCGACAGGAATTACAAATTCAGAATTTGGAATTGGTTTTGGCCGGCGTCTGCCTTTTTCATCCGGCTCGATCATCTGCATTTTTTGACATTCAATTCCTTCCACGAAACTATTTCCGATTACTCGAACTGGATTCGTTTGAAAATAAAAAATCACGCCATCTTGTTGAGCAAGCTCAAACTCAAATTCATAAGCGGGCATTTCGCTGCGGCTTCTTCTATAAATGATCATGACTTGTTCGGCACCAAGCCGCTTTGCTTCGGTTGCTGCATCAATAGACGTATTCCCAGCACCAATTACTGCAACACGTTTTCCAACATTCACACTCGACCATTTTTCTTTTTTAACTTCTTCGATAAATTCAAGTGCACCAACTACTCCTTTTAGATCCTCTCCCTCAATTTTCAAATCGAAGCTTTCACCTAAACCGATTCCAATGAATATCGCATCATGCTTAGCAGAGAGTTTCTCAAATGAGATATATTTCCCGATTCTGGTTTTGGTTATAATCTTTACTCCAAAACTTTCAACCAGCTTAACTTCTTTCAGACTATCGGATTGACGTACTTTGTATGGAGCGACTCCCCATGTATCTAAACCACCGGGAATTTCTTTTGCTTCGTAAATTGTAACATCAAATCCTAGTAGAGCAAGCTCAGCCCCGCAAGCAAGTCCCGCAGGACCTGAGCCAATAATTCCAACATTTTTTCCATTTTTTGCAGCAGGAGGAAAAAGTTTCGGCATCCCATCTTCAAAATATTTATCCATCACAAACCGCTGCAGCCGTCCGATTTCAATCGGCTTTTCTCCTTTTTCATTGAAGACACACGCTCCTTCGCATAAGACTTGTACAGGACAAGCTTTGGCGCAGGTCAATGCAATCCAGTTTGATTCGAGTATTGTTTTGGCTGAGCCTTTCAAATTCCCCGTTGCAATTTTTTTAATGAATGCAGGAATATCGATATAAGTAGGACAGGCTTTTGTGCAGGGTGAATCATAACAGTATAAACATCTGTTGGATTCTGCAATTGCTGAGTTTTTACTCATCGGTGAATGAAGTTCAGCAAAGTTTTTTTCGTATTCTTGATCACTAAGTTTTGGTGCGATGTTTATCATAGTACATATTTCCGAATTTTATCTACTTAGAAATTGGACACAGATTATCATGATGGGTCATGATTAATCATGATCCCTTGGTTCAATTATCATTAATTTCAGCGTCGGCGATTTTTAATGCTTCATCAAATTCTGTGATTGCATAATCAATTTCTTCCTTTGAAATTATCAATGGCGGAGCAATTATAAAATGACTTATCCACGTTTGAACAAATATTCCCTTCTTCATCAGTTCAAGAGCGATCTTATCAACCAGCATTGGATTGCCGCTAACTTTATCTAATTTAGAACTGAATGGTTCTTTAGTCTTTCTGTTCTTTACAATTTCTAACGCTGCAAATAATCCAATTACCCTCACATCTCCAACTGAAGGATGTTTTTCTTTGAGCTTATTCAAAAGGCTAAGTAAATATTCACCCATTTCCTTTGATCTATTTATCAAATCATTTTTTTTTAATTCGTTGATTGCCGCGACTGCAGGCGCAAGTGTTAATGGATGAGCTTCGTAAGTATGACCGTGAGAAAAATAATGATCGTTGAAGTAATCTGCTATTTTCATTGTTGTTGCAGTCAATCCGAGCGGAACGTATGCCGAAGTAATACCTTTAGCAGTTGTCAATATGTCAGGCACAATATTCCAATGATCGACAGCGAACCACTTACCGGTTCTTCCCCAGCCGCTCATTACTTCGTCGACGATTAATAGGACATTATTATCATCACAAATTTGTCTTAATCGTGGAAGATATTCATCCGGCGGGATAAGAATTCCGTTCGTTCCTACAACCGGTTCGATTAAAATTGCTGCGACATTACCTTCGTTTTTAATCATGTGTTCGATGTATTCAACACATGCTGTATTGCAATCCGGGTAATTATGCTTTAGTGGACATCGATAACAATTACATTCAGGCGCAAAAATTACTCCATCTATTTTTCCGGATGGTTCCACCGCCCACCGACGCGGGTCTCCGGTTGCCGCAATTGACGCTGCTGTTGAACCGTGATATGAATTATAACGAGAAATAATCTTATATTTTCCGGTGTACATTCTTGCAATTTTAATTGCGGCCTCATTCGCTTCAGTACCGGAAGTTGAAAAGTAAAATTTTTCTAATCCTTTCGGTAGAACTTTTAGGAGGAGTTCGCTTAATTCCACCCTAACATCTGTCGCAAAGCCGGGAGCAATATATGGAAGCTTTCTTGCCTGTTCTTCAATTGATTTAATGACTGCCTGATTCTTATGTCCAAGCGACACACACATTAATTGTGATGAAAGATCTAAATATTTTTTCCCTGAAGAATCTGTGAAATAACATCCCTCAGCATCTACAACATGAAGCGGCTTCCAATTTTTTTGATAACGCCAAGTTCCATAAGTGTATTTCGCTGTTATTTCAGAAACGGAAAGCTGTTTTACATTTTGATCACTCATAAAATCAAGTCCTTTTTTTCTTTGTATTGTATTTAACAACTTTTTCTTTCACAAAAAATCCCATTGAGCGTTTTGGCGGAGCTTCGGGACTAAAAAGTTGGTTCAAAATATCAAATACTATTTTGAATTGTTTATCATATTTTTTTTCGAGTTCTTCTAATCTAAGTGAAAGTTCCTTGTTTTCAGTGAACATTCTTCTCAGATACACGAACGTTTTCATTATTTGGATATTCACTTGAATTGCACGTTTACTTTTAAGAACACTCGAAAGCATCGCAACACCAAGTTCTGTAAAAGCAAATGGAAAACTTGTAGAATGCTTAAGTGTTCTGAACCGGTCACAAAGTGTGACCAGTTCGTCTCGTTCTTGTTTTGAAAGTTTAAACATAAACCGATCGGGGAAACGATCGATGTTTCTTTTGACAGATTGATTTAGAACTTTGGTTTGTACTTCATATAATTCAGCCAGATCGCGATCAATCATCACCTTCTCACCTCGAATAAGAAAAATTCTCTGCTCAATTACTTCTGAAGGAATAAGTGCTTTCATTTTCTATGTTTTGAAATAATAATTATACACTTGTAATCTTATCATATGTCTCAGGTCGTCTATCTCTGTAGAATTGCCATACATTTCTTACTTCTTGAATTTCGTCTAAATTCAGATCGGCGACAACAAGTTCATCTTTATCACGACTTGCTTGAGCGATAATTTTTCCGCGTGGTGTGCAAAAGTAACTTTTTCCATAAAACTCACCGATATTCCATGGTGGCTCTGTCCCCACACGATTAATTGCTCCTACAAAATATCCATTTGCTACAGCGTGAGCAGGCTGTTCAAGTTCCCATAAATATTCGGATAGTCCAGCAACGGTTGCAGAGGGATTGAATATTATCTCTGCACCATTTAGTCCGAGGATCCTCGCACCTTCAGGAAAATGTCTGTCGTAGCAAATGTATACGCCGATATCGGCATAAGCAGTTTTGAAAACCGGGAATCCAAGATTGCCTGGTTTAAAATAAAACTTTTCCCAAAATCCCGGATCGCAGTGAGGAATATGATGCTTGCGGTACTTTCCGAGATATTTTCCATCAGCATCAATAACAGCTGCAGTATTATAATAGATGCCAGTAATTTCTTCTTCATAAATTGGAAGAACAATAACCATACTATATTTCTTTGCAATTTCCTGAAAGAGTTTTGTTGTCGGTCCGTTAGGAATTTTTTCAACAAGTGAATACCATTTTGTTTTTTGCTCGGCGCAGAAATATGGACCATAAAATAACTCCTGAAGGCAGAGTATTTGAACTCCTTTTTTCCCCGCGTCTTCAATCATAGATAAGTGCTTATCGATCATCGATTGTTTTATCTTTTCAATCGGCTGCTCCGAAGAGATTGACAATGTGGCTTGTATCAATCCGCCTTTTACTTTTCTGGACATGTTTTATTCCTTTTACTTTTATGACTCTTTAGTAATGAGATTTTTTATTCAGTAACTCATAGAGAAAATTTCTATCACAAAGTAATGCTTTCGGTACTAAAATATTTCTCCAATGGATTCTGTTGGACAAAGTTTTAATTGAACTCACCCCTATCCCCTCTCTTTCAAAGAGAGGGGAACTGAAGGGGTGAGTTTTTATTAACCAAATAATAAAATTAAAAAACATATTCCACCCGGATATAAATTTCAAATATTTTTGGTTAATATTTAGTATGGAGTATGTAGTTTTTAATGGCAAAACTTTTCTGGTTGATTAATCATACTATTTAGCATTTTTCCTACTTGAGAATACTTTTCTAAAAATCTTGTTTTTTGTTCTAAATTCATATAGTTAAAGTCGAATGAGAAATCGATCCAAACTTCTGTTTCGCCAGATTCTCCAGCAAAATCGATTAGTTTATTAACAAAGGATTTCGGATACCTTCTTTTATACCAAGCCTCAGCGATATTCGTACATATTGATTTTGAGGATCGTCTAATTTGATCTACTAAGGAATATCTTTTCTCTTTTGGGAAGGATTTTGTAAGCTCAAAAATTTCCAAAGCAAGTTGATAAGCTAATTGATTCACCCCGTGAAATAAAATTCTTTTGTAAAAAATTTCTTTTAAAGTTAGAAAAAATTTCACGGGGTAAAC
>JAHJVF010000235.1 GCA_018828505.1 Bacteroidota bacterium
ATCAAATTCTTTCGAACCTTTTAACAAACGCAATTAAGTTCACAATAAAAGGGAAGATCACTATATCAGCGAAGACATCCGGAAATAATGTGCATATCTTTGTTAAGGATACAGGAATTGGTATCCCCCCGGAATTTAAGACGCATTTATTTGAATTTTTCAGACAGGCTGACGAAGGATACAACAGAAATTATGAAGGCGCCGGGCTTGGGTTAGCTATTTCTTATAAGCTCGTTAAACTGATGAACGGAGACCTGAAAGTTGATAGCGAGGTTGGGCGAGGTTCAACGTTTACGATTACTTTCCCCATTGTTGAAGAGACAAGTGCCGCAGATGAAGAGATCAAAGAAATTGAATTTGATCAAAGGGAAAAATTAGCAGCAGCAGAACCAATGGTTTTGATTGTTGAAGATAATAAAGATAACAGTTACTTCGTTGAGGTAATTCTGCATAAATTAGGAATTAGATATTATTCTGTACCGAGTGCAGGTGAAGCTTTTGATTATCTGAAACAGTACAAATTCGACATGATTTTAATGGATATCAGCTTGGTTAGCGGAATGAATGGTGAAGAAGCGTTTAAAGTGATCAGACAAAATAACGCTTATGATGACATCCCAATTATTGCCATGACAGCACATGCAATGCTAGGGGATAGAGATCATTTTATGTCGGTTGGATTTGATGAATATGTTTCAAAGCCATTTACTGTCGACCAATTAACCGAATTGCTCTTCAAATTCCTTCGTAAAGGTTTAGATCAAGTAACATAAACGCGGGAATGATTGGGGTTTAGCCTTCCGCTCTTCTTAAAATTTCCTATTTAATATCCGATAATATATTCAAGTTACTTAGAGTATTTTTTCAAATTTATGTTTATTAAGTACATACAAGCATATAGAAACTTCTTACTTTTTCTCTTTCTCATATGTGCTCTTTTGTTTTTAGGTTACACAATTTACAAGATCGAGACCGATAAAATTGTTGATGCTGAAATACGTAACCTTGAAACTTTTGCTGCATCAGAGGAGGAGGTGATCCATAAATGGCACGAAGATATGATTAATCATGGAGATTTGATTTATTCTTCAAAGAACATTTCGAACTTATTTGCCGCTTATCTTCAAAACAGATCTAACTCAAATTTGAAAGAGAATTTAATCGATTATCTACAGACTCAATCAAGGGGAAAAAATATTATTGCTGGATTAGTAATAGATACCGAGCTAAAAACAATTCTGAATTTTACCGGGAATCATTATCAGTTATCCGACAATTCGATTGAATTGGTTAAGCAACTTAAATCATCGGAACATGTCTATCTTTCCCAACCCCTTCTGAATATTGAAACTAACACACCCTATCAAGAACTTGTAATAGCAATTAACAGTCGCAATGGAAAAGATTCGAAATTTTACGGATACCTTGTATTAATAGTGAATTTGCGGGAAGGACTTTATAAACAGCTTAATAAAAATAATATCTCTAGAAGTTCATACGAGTCAATCCTATTGAAAAAGAAAATAGATGAATTGGTCTATTTGAATGATGTGAAACATGTTCCCAACTATGCACTTCGCTTGAGCACAAAAGTTGGTGCAGAAGAAATTCCCGGGAAACGATTATCCCATTATGAAAAAGGAACAATTGAAGGTATAGATTATCGCGGGGAAAAAGTTGTTGCTTACATTTCATACTTGTCCACATTGGATTGGTATCTTGTTGTAAAAGTCGATAAGAGAGAAATCCTAACCGAAACAAATAAAGTGTTTTACATTTCAGCAGGTTCGGTTGTATTAACATTAATTCTTTTTGGAATTATTTTCGGAACGATTTGGAGAAAAGAACGGCTCGAGCAGCTGCAAAAGGAATTAGAACTACAATTAGATAAGGCAATTCTCGCTCAGAAATACTCAACGCTTAACAAGTTGGCGAACGACTCAATCATTTTGATTGATGATAATTTAAAAATTGTCGAAGCCAATGATAAAGCATTTGAAATGTATGGTTTTACTCCAATAGAACTTGAAAAGCTTCCCTTGGTTTCAATTCATGCAATGGAAGTCCGGTCGTCCGTGCATGAAATTGTAAAGAAAATTAAATCGGAAAATGGATGTGTTTATGAAACTATTCATATAAATAACAGGGGGGAGAGTTTCTTTGTTGAAGTATCAGCAAAGTTTATCAATATCAATGGCAAAGAATATTTAATAGAAATCTGTCGTAGCATTGAAGAGAGAAAAAAAATCGAGCAGGAGCTTCGAACAGCAAAAGCTAAAGCAGAAGAATCCGACCAATTAAAGAGCAATTTTCTCAGTATGATGTCGCACGAAGTTAGAACTCCGTTGAATATTATTCTTGGTGTTGTGGATATTTTAGACTCGGCAGTTACTAAAGAGCTTTTACCATCAAGAGAAAATTTGTTTGATATGATTGGAAGAAATAGCAAACGATTAATAAATTTGATCAGCAATATGATTGATATTTCAAGAATCCAATCAAATGATCTTTCGCTGAGCTATACTATCCGAAATGCTGAATCTATTTTACTCGATTTACAGGAAGAGTTTGAAGCTGATGCTCGTATCAAGGGTCTGCAGATTATTGAAAAATTCAATGCACCGAGTGGTTTTATTCGCATCGATGAAGCAAGATTTTATCAAGTAATGAGAAACGTCATATCAAATGCAATCAAATTTACACAAAGAGGCGGTGTAACTTTAATAACTGAAATCGAAAAAGATGAAATACATATTTCTGTGAAAGATACAGGCCTTGGCATCGCACCTGAATTTAAAAAATATCTTTTTGGATTTTTCAGGCAGGCTCAAGAAGGTTATGGAAGAAATTTTGAAGGTGCAGGTTTAGGACTCGCGATCTCAAAAAGATTTTTGGATATGATGGGAGGAAAACTTGAAGTTCAAAGTGAGGTTAATGTTGGTTCAACGTTCACTATTATTTTACCTCTAATCAAGTCAGTATACTTAAGTGGATCACACACTGGCGAAGTTATTGATAAAACTCAAAGATCACTTTCGGCAAAACCATCTGTCCTTGTCATTGACAATGACAAAGATAGTGCCTTTGCGATTGAAGTAATCATGAGTAAGCTAGGCGTCGACTATCACTTTGTCACGGATGCGAACAATGCTTTTCAAGTTCTTAAAAACAAAAAGGTCGATACCATACTCATCAATACGAACCTTCATGGAAAAATCGGATCAGAGAAGATTGTTCAGATCGTGAGAAATGATTTGAATTTAATTGATCTGCCTATAATCGCTATATCAGAGACTCCGGTTAATGGGAACAGAGATCGGCTGATTGCTTGTGGTTTTTCTTCGATCATACACAAACCGTTCACTATAGAAACAGTCTCCAAAGTTCTTTACGACTTTACCCGAAAAGACACAGTTTATAATTGACCTTCTAATAATTTAACGTAACTACTCAACAACAAAAATAAAACGCCACAGATTCACAGATTATACTTACCCGCCTGCCTCTTTCCGTCTCAAGATGGCGGGCAGGCAGATTTCGCCAATTCACCCCGTTAGATATTTGCTTATGAAAGAGATAATGTTATTCATATATGTTTATCTAACGGGGTGAACGCAGAA
>JAHJVF010000236.1 GCA_018828505.1 Bacteroidota bacterium
ACTTTTGCCGAGGGACTCATAAAATTACGAGCTCAATATGATTTTGATGGAATACTCGTGAGTCTATATGGACATAAAAAGAATTTGGAGCCTGCCCGCCGAACTTACAGCTTTGAGGCAGGCGGGAATGATTTTCAAAAAAGAACAGAAGAAAATGGAAATGAAGTGTTATATGCAGATGACCGGAAATACATTTTCACCCGTGAGGATTTGCCATTTCCCGAATTTTACTCCGAGAGATTATTCCCATCGATTTCAGAAATTGATCCTGAAATAATTCCAAATGAGATTGATTACATTCCTGTGTCAAGCGGGTTACATTTTGAAATCGATCTTAGAAACAAGTTTGATATTTTCAAAACCCTTTATGAAAAAATTGGAGATGAGTTTTCCATCCATGGTGAAGTTACATCTCCATTCGATTATTTGCTCGATCTACTTGGTTATGAGAATGCACTAATTGCTTTAATCGAAGAACCCGAAAAATGTAAAGCAATTCTCCAAAAATTTACCGATGGTGTTGTTCAGCTCTCAAAGGAAATGTGCGAGCAAAAAATTGATGCAATAAAAATATCTTCACCATTCGCCGGAGCCGGTTTTATTTCACCAGATTTCTATCGTGAGTTTGTTCTTCCATATGAATCTCAGATCATCAAAGTCATTAAAGCAAAGGGAAAGCATGTTTATATTCACACTTGCGGAGCAATAAACGATAGATTAAAAATGATGATCGAATCCGGCACAAGCGGGGTAGAATGCCTTGATCCCAAACCATTAGGTGATGTTGATTTAATTGACGCGAAAAAAAGATTGGGGGATAAAGTTTTTATTAAAGGAAATATTGATTCGGTCAATACGCTTTTATTCGGCGATGAAAAAAAAGTAGTCAATGACATTAAAGAAGTAATCGAAATTGGAAAATCTGGCGGTGGTTTTATTTTAAGCACTGCTTGTTCGATTGCGCCGATGGTTAAGAGAGAGAATGTTCAATTATTGAGGGAGTTGGCTGATAATTTTGGTGTTTATTGATTTATTTGTAGAGACGGGATATATCCCGTCTCTACATCGTTAATGATTATAATACCGTGAATGTGATTAGGCATAATCTGATAATAATCCAATTCAATATTTGTAAAATGTTTTGGAATCTCATCCCATTTTTCATTAACGATTTGACCTAACTTGTTTAATATCATTTTCTCATTTGCCACATCACCAAAATAGTATTTATGATTTTTTGTGTTGATTGTAACATAATACCAACCCGGATTTGAATAATCGTAATGTTTCAATCGTGTCGATTCGATTCTGTATTTGTTTTGGAATAATGACATTAATTATGATGTTGAGATGAATTTAAATAATCAAAAAAATATTTGGAATGTTTTTAATAAGCATATAGACAAAAATTAATATTTATATGGTAGAGACGGGATATATCCCGTCTCTACATCAGATATTCCCTTCCACAATCTTTATTTCTTCTTCTGTTAGTTCGTAGAGTTCATAAACAAGCGCGTCTATTTGCCGGTCTAGTGTTTAGCATTGTTTCTGTGTCACAGAATGGTCTGTCACAACAGGAAAACGTTTTTCCCTTTGATATTTATTTGCGTCTTATTTTTGCTTTTTAACACAGTACCTTGTTAGCCATTTATTTTTTATCAGTCTCTTTTTCATTATTTGCTATTAACGATCCAAAATTGTTTGTCCAATCTTCAACAATTGGAGACAACAATGTTATTATTGATTTACAATAATTAGCTATTTTAGAATTACTTATGTTTTTCGAATTAATTAATTGCCATATTATTTCTAAAGAAGCCATCAAAATCAGTTTCGCATTTTCAAACCGGAAGTAAATAAAACGCCATTCAACACCAACATTTAACTCAGGATGCAAAATTGGTTCTTCGAATTTTCCGAGTGGATGAACAGCAAGATCACGGAATCGGAATATTTCTTTTAGACCATTTCTTAAATTTTTCATTCCTTTTGGTTTTATTAGGAATCCCCTTCTTAGAACTTCTGCAATTTGAGCATAGCGTGGAGTTCTTTTCTTTCTCCATAAGTTGGTCAAAGTTGGGGGTATTTCTACAAATTCTTTTATCGAACTATAAAATGCATCTAATGCAATTGAGGCAGCCATTATTGATTGAATTGAATATCCAAATTCTTGTTCAAGCAAATCAATTTTTTTCTCATTGTTTTCATTCCATGCAACAACAAGATCATTTTTACATTTTTGTGATTGTAACAAATGTTCCAATGATATTTCTAACCATTTCGGACAAACATCATAGTGGACAACAACCTTAGCTTGACTTTGGATTTTTCCTTGTTGATCGAATCCAATTTTTAAACCTCCAACAGGAATCGCAATTCGCATACCTTTCGTTATTAAAACACCAGACATATATTTACCTTAAACTAAAAATGATCTTTGACAACCTAGACAAATTTTTTTATTTCCCCTCCACAGTTTTTATCTCCTCCTCCGTCAATCCATACAGTTCATAAACAATTTGGTCTATCTGCCGGTCTATTGTGTTGCATTTCTTTTGTAAATAATCTTTCTCGCTGTCGGTTTTTGCAGAAGCAAGTAACTTTTTCGCTTCAAGCATTTGGTCTACAAGCTGAATTAACTTTTTATAATGATTTTTCTGTGATTCATTGGAAAGATTTATTTGCGGAATAGGAAACCTTTTGCAGTTTTGTATCAGAATTTTTTGAAAAAGGTTTTTCGTTAAATCCAAATACTTATATGAATGATAAAAATTCATTAAAGAAGAATTAATAATGCCAACGATAAACTTCAGATCAAAAACACTTCCTTCTTTAAGGACAAGATTGAAAATAGTTTGTGTATTATATAATTCTTCTTCAGTATAGCCCGCATAAATTCTAAGAGGATTACCACTTACGATTTGCCTTATCAATATTCTTTTATTAATGAAAAATCGTTTTTCTCTAGGCGCACCCAACCATTTACCATAACTAATGTATTCTGCGCCACCCCAAGCAACATTGTATCTTGAAACATCACCACCAGCTAATAACTTTTTAAATGTTGAATCTTTTGGTGTAGAAGAGTGGAAAACCCTTTCTTCAATTTGCTTTTGAGAATGCCCCTTATACTTGTCATAAGGAGTTATACCCAAAGTAAAGTCACATATATTTTCAAGGTTTAGTTTTTGCTTTTCAATTTTATCTAAAAGATCAGTAATGGCTTTGTCTGAGAAAATATCAAAGATCATCAACTCATGGTTTAACCAGTCGTCTTGTGAAAGACTCTTTTTTTCAATGACTTCATTTTCAATAATTGAATTTATTTTAGTGTTTCGATTATAGATTAAACAAAGGCATTCTTTTCTCTTTTCCTTTCCAAGAATTATTATTGCACTTTCAGCTTTTACATGTTTAAAAACATCATCTGGCATTTTAATAATATTATACAAAGAAAACTCACTGAGTATCTTCTTTCTCAATTTCCTATAAGAACTTTGAAACAGAATGGAATTCGGAATGATGTAACCAAGTTCTCCTTTGCTATTCAGAAGAGACAAAGCCTTATCTATAAAAGTGGCATAAATATTCATTCTGTTTTCCGTTGTTGAATACTTTTTAAAATAATATTCAACTTCTACCGGATTCACTCCTTTTATATCAATCCACGGTGGATTGCCAACAATCGCATCAAAGCCCTGACCCACCCCTTTATTCCCCTCCAAAGGAGGGGAGCTTTTGAAAATGTGCGGAAATACATCTTCAAAATTCATCGGCTTAATTTTTAGTTCATCAACCCCTTCCCGCCAAAGCGGGATGGGGTTCAAAATATCAGTTCCAATCAATGAATTACCGCAGATGATATTCTTACTCAGGTTAGGCAAAAGCTGTTCTTTGAACATAACCCAGGTATCTTGCGCCGTTGCAGTAGTTTCATCTTCCAGCAATTTCAAATAAAGCGAAAGCTGTGTTACTTCAACTGCTTGAGAATCTAAATCTACTCCGTAGATATTATTTGTAAGAATTTTCTGTTTTTGTTTTAGAGATAAAACCCATTTACCATCGTGTAAAATGCAATCATCCTTTTTAGCTTGGTCAGGATTTTTTTGATACCATTTACGGTGATAATCTAAAATTATATCGAAAACAGTAATCAAAAAAGAACCGCTTCCGCAAGAAATATCCGCAAACCTCATCACGGAAATTTCTTTTGGTGTTTTACCTTCAATTAATTTTCCAACTGTATTTTCAACTATATAATTAACGATATACTGAGGAGTATAATAAACACCGCCGGCTTTTTTGACTTCGGGCTTCTCCTCGATCCTAACTCGTTTCTCAGTTGCAACAACAACCTTTCCAAGAAATCTTTCATAAATAGAACCAAGAATATGAATCGGGATGATATCAAAATTGTAGGGCGAGTTTACATGAGCAAATTCTTCGCAAATTTCCGAAAATGTTTTCTCATCCGGATCAACAAAATTATCGCTGTCAATAAAATGTTTTTTAAAAACAACTCCGTTATACTTAGCATCTAATTTTCTGGAAGCAATCTTAAAATTTTTCCAAGAAGTTTTAGAGTTTGCAAATTCACTTACATAATGGTCCGGTTCAATCTGTTTATCTTCAAGGAATCTAATAAAGACCAACCGATCAATGGTTCTTTGTGTCATTTCGGTTAGCTGTTCACTTTCTAAATGAGGGTTAGATCTTTTGAATGATCTTGCGAGGGAATTTCTAATCTCATCGAGTTCTTCCAAAAATGCTTCGTCAATTGATTGATAAGCACCTTTGAATAAACCTTTCTGAATAGCTTTACCTTTTGGTTTAGGTAAACTTTCGGAAAATTTTTCAATTGATTGATTTGAAACAGCTTCACGGCTAATTAACCAATAGATTTCGGCAAATTTATCCTCGTTCAAATAATCGGAATAATGATAATGTTTTATTTTGTGGTTAAGTATTGAGGAGATATCCGGTTTTGTTCTGCCGTCAAGAATGTGCAGTTCCTCAAAATCGGTAAGAAAAGTTATTGGAGTTCCGGCATTCCAACCATAACGGCAGCTTTGGAAATAATCATCGGCATTCGCAAGATTTTTAGAAGGTTTCTTTGCTTCAACGTAGAACCTCACATCTCTAAAATTAGGAGCAATAAAGAAAGCATAATCTGCTCTCTTTTGTTGTTTTCCAACATAAACTCCTTTCTCGATTTTAACTTCCTGTTCATAAGGATTTTTTTGTATGTTATGATAAACGTCCCAACCCAAAGCATTGAAGAATTTATCAATGAAATCTTTTCTTACATCTGCTTCGGAATAGTCTGGAGCGAGGAATTTAGATTCATTCGATTCAAAATCAGATGCCAACTCTGAAACTTTTTGAAATGCTAAACTAAAATCTTTCATTTTCATAAATTGTATTTGAATTCAAATTATGCAGGTTACATCAAACTTGCAATTTGAAATTTAGGGAAATGACCTGTCTTAAAATATTATTTTCTTTTGTGAGACGGGATATATCCCGTCTCTACTGCTCTTTGCTATATTTTTTTCCTTATTTTTGTTGAAACTTTTGAGTACAACATTCATCAAATGAAAGAAATAAACGAACTAGAATTAATCGATAAAGCGAAGAGTGGTGATCAAAAAGCTCTTTCTGATTTGGTAAGTAAATACGAGAAAACTGTTTTCAGTTTTGCTTTCAAAGTTTGTCGTAATAAAGACAAAGCTGAAAATACGATGCAGGAAACGTTCATGAGCGTTATTAAATATCTGCATCAATTTGACGGAAATTCAAAATTCTCGACATAGCTTTATCGAATTGTAGTCAATCATTGTTTGATGATGGCGAGGTCTCAATTAAAGAATTTCATTCATTCGATGATGAAGAAAAAATTATTAATGATGTTGAAGAAATAATTGAAGTTGGTAAACAAAAAGGTGGATTTATACTTAGCACTGCCTGCTCAATTGCATCAATGGTCAAAAAAGAAAATATTCAACTCTTGAGCAAATTAAGGGAATCTCTAAAAACTTGAATTAAGGACTAAAGTCCGCAGAGGTTAGCCTGCCAAATCATAGCGTTGTCGTGGCAGGTATGTTTTTGTAACCCCACGCTTAAGCGTGGGGTTATTGAAAAGCCGCTCGCATCAAGGGCTTTAGCCCAATTAATAAATAACTA
>JAHJVF010000237.1 GCA_018828505.1 Bacteroidota bacterium
GATTATTTATTAAATTTATTCTCTTTGTTTCACTTGTCAGAATTTTTTCAATAACGGTTCCGGAAAATATCGTTGCACTCAGAACTACTTTTACACCTCTTGCATGCGCCGAGTTGAGCATATTTGTTACATTAGCGTCCGTCAACCATCCATGATTATTCGTTATGTTCCCATTCGAATCCGCTTCTGCACTGTGATAAGCAATTACATAAAGCAAATCATATGAGATTGTATTCCATCGATTTACAAACCAGTAAGGCATGTATCCCATAACTTTATACTTATTTGTTGAAACTGTTTTAACCAATGGAATTGCGGGGATAATTTCACCCGATTCTTCGCTGAGTTTATAATCCTTGTAAAGTTCATTGAAGTATTTATGCGTACTGAACTCTCCAGAATCCAAGATTCCGAGAGATATATCCTGTGAATGCAATTGCGAGAGAAGAGCAAAAAACAAAAGAATAGAAAAGAGTGTTTTCAAATACATCCTCTATTTTAGGTTGATACGAAAATTTAGTCGGACTTCATTGTTTAAGCCTTCCACATCGAAGCTGAATAATTGTGCGTCAACATATGCATCAACGAGGTTTAAGAAATAAGTTAAACCAAGATAAATCGCAAATAGATCTCTTTGATCTCGATAGAACTCCCTTAGGGATTTATAAAGTGAATTTTCACTTCCAGTTGAAACGCTTTGCAAATACTGATCGCGATAATCCCGGTACAAGTTGTTATTATTAATCCAATTATATATGAACCATCCGCTTACTCCCCAAACGATTGGAGCTTTCCAATACGATTCATTGTAAATTTGACCTAAGCCCGGCAGTAGTGCAGACCGTACAACAGCTCCCCAAGGTGATTTTCCGGAAATACTTTCAGTTGTATCTTCTCCCCGCTGCTCCACAATTTGACAATTAGAGTTTTCAACTCTTACAAAGAAAAAGAGACTAATTAAAATGATTATTCTTATCATTCAAAATATCGAGAATTCGTTCTAATTCATCTTTACTGAAAAACTGAATTGTTATTTCTCCCCCGCCGTCTATTCTTTGTTTAATGTTTACTTTAGTGCCAAATTGCAATCTAAGTTTAGCTATAATTTCTTCTAAGTTTGGTTCGAGTTTATAAAGAGTTAGCGTGTTCTTTTTACTTTGTTTTTTTTGTTTTGCTAATTTTTCAACTACTCGTACCGAAGCTTTTTCATCTAAGATTCTTTTCCAGAGTTTTATTTGAGATTCTTGATCTTCTATGTTGATTAAAGCTCGCGCATGTCCGGTTGTGATCTCATTTTTAATTAAACTTTGCTGAATCATCTCAGGCAATTTAAGCAGCCTAATAAAATTAGCCACAGTCGAACGGTCCTTAGATGTTTTCTGGGCGATCTCTTCCTGTGTCAGATTGCATTCATCCATAAGTCTTTTGAAACCATAGGCAATCTCAATCGGATTTAAAGTCTCACGCTGAATATTCTCTATAAGAGATAGTTCGATCATTTCTTCCTTAGTTTCCACATGAATGATATATGCCGGAACTATCTCAAGTCCAACAAGAGCTGCCGCTCGCAGCCTTCTTTCTCCTGATATCAACTGAAATCTGCCATCCTCAATTCTGCGGACAGTGATTGGTTGGATCATTCCCTTCTCTTTGATCGAACTCACTAACTCGTTCATGGCTTCAGAATCAAATTCCATTCTCGTTTGATATGGATTAGGTTCTATCCTCTCGATTGGAATTTTTGAAAATACCTCATGTGACCCTGAGATTGATTCTGAAGCTCTCTTACTCTCCTCGGATGGAGTGCTTTCCCGGATTAATGCTCCGAGACCTTTACCAAGAACACTCTTAGAAGCTTTCATATTAATTCTGTCTCATATTATTTCTCTCTAATAATTCAACAGCCAAATCGATATAGTTTTGTGTACCGACAGCAATCGCATCATACAATAAAGCTGGTATACCATGGCTCGGCGCCTCTGACAGTTTTACATTTCTTGAGATAACCGTCTTATAAACCTTATCTCCAAAATAATTACGGACTTCACTTGCAACTTGATGAGATAACCTAAGCCGGACATCAAACATTGTGAGAAGCACTCCCTCGATTTCAAGATTCTGGTTTAGCCGTTTCTTTACAATGTTAATTGTATTTAGAAGCTGCCCCAATCCTTCAAGAGCAAAATACTCGCATTGAACTGGAATAATAACCGAATCAGCCGCAGTTAAACCGTTTAATGTTAATAATCCAAGCGAAGGAGGACAATCAACAATTATAAAATCATATAAATCTTTTTCCGGAGTGATGGCATTTCTAAAAATTTTCTCACGATCTTCTAATTCAATCATCTCGATCTCAGCTCCAACAAGATTGATATTTGATGGGAGCAGATACAGATTGGGCATTTGAGTTTCAATGATTACCTCCTTCACCTCTACTGTATTGATTAAAACATCGTAGATGCTTTTCGAATCTTTTTCTACTCCAATTCCTGAAGTTGAATTTGCCTGAGGATCGATATCGACCAATAAGACTTTTTTCTCATTAACGGCTATACTTGCAGAAAGATTGATAGCCGTTGTTGTTTTACCAACTCCTCCTTTTTGATTTGCGACAGCAATTATTTTTCCCATTAAGTTCTTCTCATTAACCTCTTCTATCCCAAGAATTAAAGTTCAATCGTTTCACCGAAATTTAATTTCCTAGCAGTCAATCCGGCTTTCTTAACTTTTTCAACAAACAAATCTGCATCGGCTTGAATAACAGGAAATGTATTAAAATGTATAGGTATTACTAAGTTTGCCTTAAGAAATTCAGATGCTTTAACTGCATCATCAACATCCATTGTGAAATTTCCACCGATGGGGAGCATAGCGACATCGATTTTATTTGTTTCACCGATCAGCTTCATATCCATGAAAAGCCCTGTATCGCCGGCATGGTAAATAGTTTTGCCGTTGATCATGAGAAGAATACCTGCAGGTTCGCCCATATAATCTCCCTCAGGCGATGATGAGCCGTGATGTGCGATTGTGAATTTAACTTTGCCGAATGGAAAAGAATATACTCCTCCGATGTGCATATTATGAGCATTAACGCCTTTTGAGTTAATGTAATTAGCCAATTCATTAACAGCAATTACTGTTGACTTACATCTCTTAGCAATATCGATTGTATCACCGAGATGGTCTCCGTGTCCATGAGAAAGAACAATATAATCGGCATTCAGATTTTTGGCTTCAACCGGTGCCAAGGGATTGCCGGTGATGAATGGGTCAATTAGAATTTTGAATTTCTCAAATTCCAATGAAAATGCTGAATGAGCAAAATATGTCAACTTAATCATGTTTTCCTCCCGATTAATGTTATTTGTAAATATAGAATTTCTAAACCTAATTTAGAAAGTTATTTGATAAGTTCAATTAAACTTTTTCCGCTTCTTTTTCCGGGCAGTTCGATGTTGAGGATCTTAGCAAGAGTCGGTGCGATATCTGCAGGTGAACAACTTTCAGAAATGTTCTTCGGTAGAAAATCTAATCCATACAAAGCAAAAGGAACATGTGTATCATAATCATGCAGGGAACCGTGAGTTGAACCGACACCATCACTTTTGAAAATATAAAATGGTTTTAGTCCATACATAATTTGACCACTTTTACCCGGAATGTAATTGTTGTTAAATTTATCTATGTTTTCATCACTCGACACTATTATTAATTCGTCATTAGTCATGAAGTATTGTATTTCATTACGCTCTTTGGCGAATAATTTTGCTTCTTCAAGGATTAAATCTAATTTCAAACCTACACGTTCGATTCCATCAACATTAAAATACAAGTTAGGTTCGAGACTGATCTCAACATATTTTGCATCATCACTCAATAGACCAAACTTTTTTCGGAGATGCTCATTAAGTCGGTCAACGAATGCTCTTGAGCTAAACCTCCCGGCTTTAACCGTATTCTTAATTTTCTCCGGAATAGGTGCGACACCATGATCACCCGTCAATACAAACAAGACATTGTTAGTTCCTAAACGACTTTCAACGTTTGATATAAATTTTGCAAACAGAGAATCTGTTTTTATAAATGCATCTTGAATTTCCTGACTTTCCGGTCCGTAAGCATGACCAATGGCATCAATATTCGAGAGACCGATCCAAAGAATATCCGGATCTATGTCCGTTCCAAGTTGTTCATTTTCAAGACATGAAAATGAGAGGTCAAAAATCACTTCACCTGCGTGTGGTGTGAGAGCCATTGACGAATAGAAGCTTGGAGTAATCTCTTTTGGAGTGCCTCCATTTAAGGTTCTCGGAAAGGTATTACCAAGACCAGCAGGCGAAGCTTCAAAAGGTGAATGATCTTCATAGAGGTAGTGACTTTCGGGAAGTGACCTTTCCCAGACTTTATTAAAGTACTTATCGAATGGCGAAGTATTATTGAAATCTACTAGCCAACTATGCAAATTGTTTTTAAAATAATCAGACGTTCGGAATTGACCCTTTGAGTAGTCAATCCAATATGTTCCGTCTGATGATTTTCCACCCATCATAATTGAAGCTCTATCTTTGCCGGAAATTGAGAAGACTTTAGAGTTTGGATAATGCTTTTTGAGTTCATCACCAAGAGTTGAAAGCTCGATGCTTTGCGGAGTAAGTTTCCATTCATTCTCTTGGTCATCATGATTTGTGCAGGCAAAATATTTCCCATCCCACCAGGCATTCCCGATGATTCCATGTTCATTTGAATTGGCTCCGGTAGAAATCGTCGCATGGCCTACACATGTTACTGTACCGATGTAATCGAATTTACAATTCGTAAAGTTCACACCATTTTGAATAAACTTTTTAAATCCACTCGATGTAAAATAATTTTCGAAAGTTGGCAGATAATCATACCGAATTTGGTCAACCACGAGAACGACAATCAATTTTGGCTTCGCGTTTAAATCTAATCGAGTATTAAATAAAATAAATATAA
>JAHJVF010000238.1 GCA_018828505.1 Bacteroidota bacterium
AAATTTTCAAATATCCTCCACTTGCGGAAACAACACAATCCGCTTCTTTGAGGACACTTTTTTCCATTCGGGAATCGCACCATTCGGCAAGTTTGGTTCGTTTCATTCCGGAATAGTAATCGATGTCTGTCCATGGATCACGAAAATCTGCAATCCACTTAACTTTAGTCTTTCTTTTTATATTTCTTGCAATTAGATGACAAGTATGCGGTGGACCTGAACTAATTATTGCATCGATCTTTTCATCTCGAATTAATCTTACACCTTTTTTCACCGCATAAGGAATCCAGCCAACCTTTGCATCAGGTAAAAACAAATTCAGTCTTAAGAAGACTGAAATTCTTTCGGCTAAGGACTTATGATCATCTTTAATAAATGCAACCGGAATTTTTTCTTTCGGCTTTCTTCCTGTGAGTCTTCTGTAAATTCCAAATGGAGTCCAGAATTTTGTCCTGTAAACTTTTGTTCCTTCAGGAATTTTATCAATAAGACTATGATCAAGATCCGGGTAATCAACATTCTCGACTGTTAGAACACTCCCTTCCCAACCAAACTTAGGTAAATACTTCAGAAATTTAAGAATTCGCTGAGTTGCAGCCCCTGCCGCAGGCGGAAAATGATAAGCTATAATTAAGACTTTTTTCAAATGCTTGATAGAATAAGTTAAAGATTTGTCATTTTATCGCCGACAAAATAATACAAAGAGAAAAAAGTAACAAATGAATGAGAGGATAAGAATATGTAATTGATAATGAATTTTATTACACAATAGGATATAACGATTGGTGTAACAACGCAACATTGAAGCAATTGTATAAAATTCATTTTAAGTGAGCGGAAATGTTGAACCATAATAATACTTATCGAATGATGCGTAATTGTTACGCTTATTATAGGAAGTAGTGGCACGTATTTAAGTTGAAATTGCGTTTGTTCCTTGTTTGTGTTATAATTGAACAGGATGAAAACGGATACGATGATATCACTGATAAGAGAGCAACTTGCTTTATATAACATCGAAAAGAATTTTGAAAAAGTTGTTTGCAGTCCATTTCTAAAATGGCCAGGTGGAAAAAGACAACTACTTCGTGAACTCCTGAAACGATTACCAAAAACGTATAATAGATTTTTCGAACCATTTTTCGGGGGTGGTGCATTATTTTTTAAAATAAAACCAGAATATGGATACATTTCAGATATTAATCCTGATTTGATAAATCTATATGAAGTTGTACAAGATAGTGTAGAAGAACTTATTATTAGTCTGAAGCAACATAAGAACACTGAAAAACATTTTTATGAACTGAGAAGTGCAGATCGTAGTAAAGAATACAAATATTGGAGCAAAGTCGAGAAAGCAAGCAGGCTGATCTACTTGAACAAAACGTGCTTCAATGGTTTGTATAGAATGAACTCTGACGGTCATTTCAATGTCCCATTTGGTTTCTATAAAAAGCCAAATATTATTGATGAAGATAATCTTATCGCGTGTAGTGCTCTATTGAAGAAAACAGAAATTGCATTAGCCTCATTTGAAGCCGTGGAAAAGAAAGCACAAAAAGGGGACTTTATCTATTTTGACCCACCTTATGTTCCATTAAATAAAACATCATCATTTACAAAATACTATAAAGACGATTTTGACTTAGACGCTCAATTCGCACTTAGAGAACTTTGCAATAGATTGACAAAAAAGGGCGTCAATTTTATGTTGTCCAACTCGTATACAGACACTGTGAAAGAATTATACAAAAGTTACAATGTTAAAATCGTTGAAGCAAACCGAGCGATAAATTGTAAAGCAAATGGGCGGGGAAAAATTAACGAATTGATCATTACAAACTATTAAACGGATGGTGAAGAAAACTAAGAGAGTACAGCGAGCGACATCATCAGGGAACCTCCTTGAGCAAACGGTCAAAACTATATGTCGACAAAAAGGGTTCAAAATTGAAAAATACAAAGATTGGAAAAAGAAACCGGAGAAATATGGAAATGAACTCCTTTTGACCGATGTTCCATATGACACGATTTACAAACATACTGGTAAAACAGAATTCCTATTAAAGTCGTCTCGATATAATTTAGAAATTCGAATAGAATGCAAATGGCAACAAGTCTCAGGCTCTGTTGATGAAAAATTGCCATACCTATATCTGAACAGTATTGAGGCAATGCCAGAAAAGCATATTGTTATCGTAATTGATGGAAAGGGATGGAAAACGGGAGCGATCCCTTGGTTAAAAGAAGCCGCCGCAAACAGATTATATACAACATCCGCAAGCACTGGTAAAAAAATTGAAATCTTGAGCCTTACAGAATTTATGGCTTGGGCAAATGAGGTTCTCAGATAGTTAAACTCGACTTCCTCTGAATATTGTTGGCGAAAGATTGAAAGAATCATTTACTTTTCCTTGAACGACAAATAACCGACCTGAATTGCTAGCGGAATCAAAATCAAAGACACGATAAAGATAGTAGTCATCATAATTCTGCTTTGAGAATTCAAGTTCTGTCCAAGTTATGAAGAAAGGCGTATTAGCAGAACCACGTGTCGTTTTTACTTCTATATACTTTGTTTTACCATCAAGCTGAAATGATTTAATATCGTATCCAGCACCATCTCCCTCCAATTCCGAGACGTGAATGATTTTTTGAGCAAGATCTTTTCGACCACCGCTAACTAAGATTTCACATTCATAATTCATTACGAGCAATTCTCCAGCTCTACCAAGTTGAATATTCTTCAGCTCACGATATGAACGATCCATAATTTTACTACCTTTAAAAGAAGGATGTTTTGATTTTTCAAGTTTACTAAACTTGGGTGGTTGAGATAGAATTAATTTGCCTAATAAAGCATCAATATGTTTTGAAGGGTGAGCTATTTGATCTACTCTGTCGCTAAACAAGGAAACTAAAATAGTTGATTCTTTGGTACCTGCTTCAAATCCGAATCCATAAGCGCAAGTTGCACATTTATGTCGACCTGCACCTGCTTGTGACCAAGGTAGGTCTCTTAATAAAACAAGAGGTGCACTGCTCTTATGATGACATTGTTCCAATTCGACGAGTAAAGGAGAGCCTAATTGTGCGTCTTCAAATCCTTTCTGAAAGGCACATACTGTACATTTATGCCGTCCTGTCTTAGTTTGTGATTCAGGTAACCCTTGTAATGTACTAAAAGGAGCAGAGCTTCCGTGTTTACAATTTTCAGATTGTATCATTTAATAAGTCCTGCGTGCCACCTTTTTTCTATAATTAATGTAAATACGACTTTAGGTAATAATAATTGCTCGGCGATTAAACGAACGACACATATATTGTCAACATTTACTAATGTACCCTTGTTTAATAATTGTCAGTAACTTAAACAATGAATTTTATTTTGTCAATCGGAAATGGGGGAATTCTTAAGCTTAGTTTTTTTAAGTTTTAAGTGCTGATAGAAAAAGAAGAGCGAGATAAATCCCGCCCTACAATAAATGATTATCTTTTTCTAATTCGAATATCTCCACCGAGAGTTGAACATTCAATGTTTGGTCCGCCGCTGTTTGCAGCTCCTATTAATGCTGAGGATTTCTTTTTTGTTACTGCAGTCATAGAGAGGTCGCATGACACATCACCGCCTAAAGAAGATAGATCAACATTTCCGGCAAAATCATTATCGACTTTAAGTGAAATATCTCCGCCAGATGTTTTTAATTTTATTCCTTGATTTGCACCTGAGTAATCGACTCGGATATCACCGCCGCTTGTCGAAGCACTTACTTTTCCATTCGAGCATTGCAAGGATATATCACCGCCCAAAGTCGATGTAGAAATATTTCCTTTCGCCTCTTTCACAGAAATATCTCCACCGGAAGTGCTGCACTTAATGGGTCCCGATATATAGGACAAACTAATATCACCGCCGGAGGTTGATGCATCTAATGTACCGTTTATTTTTTGTACACGAATATCACCCCCGGATGTACTTAGTTTTACACTTCCATTCAAATCGTCTAAATGAAGATCACCGCCGGAAGTAGAGAGCTTACAATTGAATTTATTGGGAACAACAATCTCATATCTAACCTGCGTACTTTTCCAGAATGACAACCAGCTTGAAGTCGTACTTTTTCCTTCAACTCGAATTCCATCGCTTGATGCTTCGACGGTAAACTTCATTTTATTTTTTGCTCTTTGATTTCCGAAGATTTTAACTTGAACTTCGTTTTTATCCCATGATTTAACTCGCACATCACCGCGTGCAGTTGAGAGATATAAATTCTTTCCCTCTTGGGTGGGAAGATTTTTTTCTTTAATCAATTCCATCTTAGGATCATCGGGATGCTGATTAACACTGATATGAACACAACCCATTAAATTTGTATAAGTGAAAGCTATTAATAAAAGAAAGGATAAACGGGCAAGTCTTTTTAATGATTTGGTAATGTATGTTGTCATTTCATCTCCTCTGACTTTTGAATTTAGACGAATTCGGAATAAATATGTTACAATTTTTTCGTTTTTATTGGAATTACGTAAAAACATTGTTTCGTTTTTCGAAGCGAAGCAAGAATTTCAAACTCGATTTATATATAACTGAAATTACACGCGGTGGACCAGAAAGTAAGAATAGTCACTCTGAATCCGCCATTGGCGGATGAAGAGTCTTTTTTTTTAAATTAAGATTCTTCGTCGCTTCGCTCCTCAGAATGACAGTAAAAATTACTATTTGGTCACCCTCTAAGTTTTAGTTGTGCAATGGACTTCAACGGATTGAGAATGACTTATTGGGTAAGTTCTGATATTAACTGTTATCATACTTTACCCGATTTCTTTCGCTTTTAAACCAACTGCGGTTTTCATTCAGCTAATCTCTTATCTTTGCTTATTGAAAAAAATACAATGGGAATGAAATGAAAAGACTGTTACTTTTTGCATTAGTGTTGACAATTCAATTTACCGGCTGTGGAGAAAAGGACGCTCCTCAAAAAACAAATGTTCCTCAATATAGAATTGAGCTTACGACTAAAATCCCTGTACTCGATTCAATAAGTGTAATGAATTACATTAAAAGACAAGTTGATTTTGGGCCAAGAAATCCAAACTCGTTCGGGCATAGGCAAACTATGCTTTTCCTGTATGATGAACTTTCGAAATTTGCCGATACAACATTTATTCAAAAATTCAGTTACCCTGGATACAACAATGAAAGACTTGAACTTGGTAACATCATTGCATCGTTCAATCCTTCTAACCCAAATCGTATTCTATTTTGTGCCCATTGGGATACGCGCCCAAGAGCAGACAAAGATAAAGATCCTTCGAAACAGCATTTACCAATTTTAGGTGCCAACGATGGAGCAAGTGGTGTCGCTGTACTTTTAGAATTGGCAAAAGTTTTAAAAAGTAATAAAATCGAGTATGGAATTGACATCGTTCTTTTCGACGCAGAAGATTATGGAATTGAAGGTGACTTGATGAATTATTCGATCGGATCAAAATTCTTTGCCCAGAACAAACCGGCATATATTAAACCCGCATTTGGAATTCTGCTCGATCTGGTTGGAGATAAAAGTGCCGTATTTAAACGAGAACCAAATTCAATGCTTTATGCCCCTGACATTGTTGATCTTGTGTGGAAACTTGCATTTCAAATTGGAGCATCATCATTTTCTAATCAAGTAAGTTCACCAATTTACGACGATCATGTTCCTCTTGGTGAAATAGGAATGAAAGTTATCAATATCATTGATGCAGATTTAGTCGGGGCTGAGAACCCAAATCCTGAAAGAAATTATTGGCACACTCACAACGATACAATTGTAAACATTAGTCCAAAAACTTTGGGCGAAATAGGAAGAGTTCTTTTGCATCTAGTCTATTCATTGAAGTTTTCTTGAAGATGATAGAACGAAACTATACAGCGGTAAATATTCTCATCCGGCCAATGAACAGCGAATTGTTTGCCGGCATTTTTAATCTGCTTGACGCTGAAGGTATTGAAGAAAATGGGAGTTGCCTGATTGCCTATTTCAAAGAGTTTGATCCCCAAAAAGAGGATCGGCTAAAAGATTTTTTTGATCGGATGAAGCGTGAATTATTGATCGAAAATTTTTCATTCACTATAAACACCATCGAACAAAAAAACTGGAATGAAGAATGGGAGAAAACAATTGAACCGATTAAAGTGAGCAATACTTTTGTAATCAAACCCTCATTCAAAGATTACATTCAGAAAGAAGATGAAATTGTTTTGACTATCGATCCGAAAATGTCATTCGGAACTGGTTATCATCAATCTACAAGATTAATGATTCGCTTAATAGAAAAGTACATAAAACCTGGTATGAAAGTTCTCGATGTCGGTACAGGAACTGGGGTGCTTGCAATCGTTTGTGCGAAATTGGATGCTTCAAATATAATTGCTGTCGAGAATGATGAAGTCTGCCTTGAAAACGCAAACGAAAATTTCGATAAAAATATGGTTAGGGATAAGTGCAAGTTTGTCCTCGGAGAAATTAAAGATGTGATCGAAAAGGATTTTAATTTAGTTGCTGCGAATATTAATCGACACATTTTACTCGATATAGCTTACGATATAAAAGAACGCCTCAGTCAAAATTCATTTGTTATACTTTCAGGGATAATAGAACAAGATGAAGAAATAATTCTTGAAAAATATAAGTCGCTTGGATTAAATCTCATTCAAAAAATTTCCGAAGAGGAGTGGCTTGGCTTAGCATTAAAATTTTGATTTTATTGGTGAAAAAGATTCTATCCCGACGAGTCGGGATAGAATCTTTATTTCGTCGCAATAACCTAATTAACCCTTCTTAAAAACACTAAGCCAATAATCTATATCACTACTCGATAGTGTCGGATTGAATTTCGGATTTTCTGCTTTGTGCGTCTTAGACAAAAGTTTTGAAAACTCTTCAGAGCTTTTAACCTGACACCCATTTATTCTTCCATAATTCATCACTTCATGATCGGATGAGATAACAACAAGAATTCGTTTATTCTTTTCCTGGTCGATTGTTTTTTTCAAGACAGAATCGGCAGAAGAATTACGGGAGTATTTGATGAAGACATTATTCCCAACTTTAATGAACGAATGTTTTGTGTCTGTGTTGATATCCGATTGAGGAAATCCATCAAAGAATATCGTCGATTCATTCTTTGAGTTGAGCATGAAATCATTAACAAGCTGGATCAAATTATCCCGAGCAAGGGTTTTATCTCTCATAAAATCCTGCTTCAATTTTGGATGAAAATTGATCAGATTATTGCCGTCTATTAGAAATTTTCTCAAGCGACTCTAATTTGATTAGTTATTTTTATTAATAAGATTTACAACAACTTTTATAATTATTTCTTTATCCTTTGGTTTACTTTCCGCCATCATCAAGCACAGAGCTACGAGAGCATTGTCAGCGATTCGTTTATATCCTTTTTTATTGTAGAGCAATTTATTCCGATCAAGAAACCATAAAAACAAAGCCGCGGCAATTCTCTTATTTCCATCAACGAAAGAATGATTCTTAATCGTCAGATATAATAGATTTGCAGCTTTTTCTTCGATGCTTGGATATAAATCTTTCCTGTTAAATGTCTGATAAATTGCCCCAAGTGTTCCCCTAAATGATTTATCCTTTTCTCTTCCAAACAAATTTGAGCCTCCAAACTTTTCCCTGAGTCCGTTAACAACCTTAATCGCACCTTCGTAAGTAAGTTTAAATTTTTCCTTTTGGGTAGTTTTCTCAACAACGAGCTCTTGTTTATCATACTGATCGAGTAAATTTAAAGCTAAAGTATAGTTCGATATGACGGTTAATATTCCTGCAAATTCGTCTTTTTCCAGATGGTAACTCTCAACGACTTTGCTGAATATTTTTAAAGTTTGCTCAAGTTCCTTAACTCGTTCTGCCTTTTCCATCAGACGTTTTTCGTAAATAGCATAACCTTTGATGAGATAATCTTTTAAAACTTTATTTGCCCAAATTCGGAATTGCGTACCACGTTGCGATTTTACCCGATAACCGAGAGAGATAATAACATCAAGGTTGAAAAAAGCAACAGGTTTATCTGATTTTGGAATATGCAAAAACTGCATATTGCTTTTATCATCCAATTCCTGCTCTTTAAAAATGTTTTTAATGTGCCGCGATATCACAGATTGATCTCTATCAAATAATTTTGCTAATTGTGATTGATTTAGCCAGACAGTTTCCCTTTCCAATTTTACGTCGAGTTTCACTCTTCCGTCATTGGTTCTATAAATGACAATTTCTCCTTTAAATCCCGTCAATCGTTACCTCAATTTCAAACTAAATATAAGATCATTCATGTGGTGCATCAATATATCCGTTGCGAGAATATTAACTCCTGTGCAATCCTCTTTTTACTTTGAATGATAGTTAATTAAATTATTTCAGTCAAACAAGAATTTTCTCACCGGCTAAACACCCCCCCTTGCTTGGTAACTTTCAAATCTTGAAGCTGCGGTGCTTTTACGCGGAGTTCAAATCGAAATCCACGGTAACTTCCAATTGGATACCATTCGAAATTCATATTCCAGCAGTGAAGATCGCGAGAGATTCTCACAACCGGAGCTGAAATTCGTTTTTCAAATATATCATAACTGCCGGAAATGTAAAACTTCCATTGACTTGTCAAATTAAAACTTAAGAGCAAACTCAGATTGGAAAATTTCCGGACATCTTTTGGATTATATTTATCGATTGAATAATTATAATTCATCGAAAGATTCCAGGGAATTGAAAAATCGGGGTCACGTTCTGCCATAACTTGCTCGTAAAGTGTCCGCTGAATTCCTGTCGCAGCTACGGTATCCAACTTTTCGGTTTCTTCCTCCCCTTTCAACTGTTCACCTGAAATATTGAAACTTAAATTAATCGAGAAATTTGTCAAGCGTGCTAATCCCTGTTTTTCCGAGATTAAAAATTTATTAACACGTGTCTTAATATTTTCATCGAATTTATAGAGATCGAAAGTCGACGAACCTCCAAGACTCAAAAAGCTGCCGACATTTGTATAGAAACCCATTCTGAGTTCAGAAAACTTCAAACTGTCTGCTGCGAAATTGTAAGAGATACCCCCGTCAATATTCAGTAGCTGATATTTTTTTTGTTCAGCGGTTGTGTCTTTAAGATCCGGAGAGGTTTTCATTTCAAAATTGTTTCCAATATTGAATGAAATGTTTTGCTGTTCGCCCATGCCGGCACCACCGAAGACTTCCTTTTCATGGAAGCTATATTTAATCCTTTGTCCTTTAGAATTAGTATAGCTGCCGAAATATCCCCATTTCGGTTCGGAAAAATCGGGTTGATAATTGTATGAGATCGATGGAGTTAGGGTGTGACGAATTGCAGTAATTCCAAAAACGTTTGGACGAAACATACCATAAAATTTTGTATTTACACCAATTCCCGTGCTAAAAGTTCTTACAGCGTTCAACTCATTTATATCATTAGTGACGATCGAATCTTCACCGCTTGAATTGAGCATGGAATATCGTTCAATCTTTTTGTTATACCATTTTTCTGTATAACCGAATCGGGGTGTAATATTCAAATGTCCAAATTTAGGTGAAATGAAAAGAGATGCTGTATGATTGATCCCTCCGCGGGTTGACAATTGTCCATCGACTTTATCTCTCCGATTTAATAGCTGCGAAGCATAGTTCACTCCCAGCAGTTCATACCAGCTTTCTTCAAGACTTTCACCGGCTCTGCTTTTTGAAGAAATTTTTCTTTTGAATGGATAAAAGGGTGGAATAGAAAAATTCATACTCGGAAGTGTTTCATTAATATTTCCATTCGAGAGATTCTGAACACGATTATAGCTGATCGAAACACTCGTACCGGATTCTTCCCATGTCTTGTAATATGATGCATTAGATATTATTTGATCGTTTAATAGTTCGTTAATTGAAGTGCTTGTATTTCGAATAAAATTGGAGGAGACGAAGCTTAAATTTGCAGCAATGCGGGAAGTAGGAGTTAATTCATGATGATGCTGGATACCGATTTTGTAATCCTTCTGGCGGGAAAAATCTTTGTCGCTCGATTCCCCGATTTTGAAATTTGTATATCCAACTTCTACCGAACCGTTGAAATCATATCTCTTAACATATCTGAAACGTGAGGTCAAAGCATAACCTCCCTTCGTATAAAAATCACCGAGAAAACTAATATCCATATAATCAGAAATCGCCCAGAAGTATCCGAAATGTGAAAAATATTTCCCGTAACCGAATCGTTCACCATACGCAGGTGCAATGATTCCACTTCGGCGCCCGGATTGATTCGGAAAAACTCCAAACGGCAAGGGTATTGGAAATGGAACATCGGCAAAGTGCAGCCAGATCCATTTTGCAATTATCTGTTCTTTAAGAATCACTTTCATTTCATTGCTGTAAAAATAGTAATGCGGATCTTCAGCAGTGCATGTTGTGTAAATTCCATCCTGAATAAAGTAAGTTTCCTTATCGATCTTTTTTATTCTCTGTCCGTAATATTTCTGTCCGTCCGATTCTGTCTCGGCAAGTGAAATACTTCCCTGCTGTGTTTTGAAATTGTATTTGATCACAGTTCCTTTATATTCTTCACCGCCGTCTTTGAGAATTGGATTCTCAGATAATATTTTCTTAGTTGTATCGGATGTATCTGTAATTGCGAACCCTTTTGATGTAAGAATGTTTGACTCCCAATTAATATTAATCTCACCCGACTTCAAGTTCATCTCCTTATACCGAATGTTCGCTTTGCCGTAAATGTTCATTTTCTTTTTACCGATAGCATAGACAATCGAATCGGCTGCATTGTAATAAATAATTTCATCGACTTGAGATTTGCGTTTCGCAGTATCGGCAGTAACAATTGTATCACGAGGGGTCGCAATAGATACATCCTGCGAAAATGATGTGAGGGGTAAAGTTAAAAGATAAAGGAATACAAAAAAGATGGGTCTTCTAATCGTGACTTTATTTTTTGGTTGAGATTTCAATAAGTGTTTTAACTTCAATACTGGTTCAAAGTTCACGATTTTTTCATTCTTAATAAAGTAGAAAATACCCAAGAAATGACATTCGTCTCCGTTAGCTAACGGATGACGGATGTCATTTCTTTATAAAAAATTCTCCCGCAGATTTCGCAGATGAACGCAGAGAAAAAATCAGTCCCGACAAAGTCGGGATTATCTGCGGGAGAAATGTGAAAACATAATCATACCTAACGGACAATTTGACTTGTTTTCACACAATTAGCGGTAGAACCACAATTTCTTTAATACCATGCTTTTTAAGTGATGATTCAATCGAGTTGAGCAGAGTCGGGCCTGCTGCAGAAATTCCGCCGCCAATAATAAAAGTTTTTATATCAAGTATATTCATCACTTACGTTTAAGATAAAATCTCCATTATCGGACGCAGTCTTATTGCTCGTTCTTGAGTATTAAAAATTGCCGGTTTTCTATAAAGAATATAACAAAGACTACGTTACTAACTGAAGTTACGCGAAATCATTTATCCTGGATTATTCATAAACTTGAAAAATTTCGTAGCCTTTTCACTTGTAACTGTCTTGTTTGTATAGACTTACAGCAAAAACCCAGATGGAAATCACCTTGAACTCAGTTTCTGATTGTCAAATCTTTGAATTCGATTCCCTTGTGAATGAATCTGTCATTGCCACCATTAAATGGTAAGATTACTTCGTTTGTGGCATATTTTCTTTACATGGGAATCTCGAATACTTGGTTACTTCTATATCTGTGAATAATTCAGGTTATGACGCGGCAAAAAGCTTAATTTCTAAATCCGTCCGCCTCGGCAGATTGTTTAGTTCGCCAGAGGCGAAGATATTAGTTTTTCAAAACTGCGTAACATCTGTTACTAATTACAGCATTGTGAACAATATCCAGAGGATGCTCTGCATTTTTGTGCCACAGGCATCGAGCTTGTGTAAAAACTGTCATTCTGAGGAGCGGAGCGACGAAGAATCTTATTTTTTGTTACGAAAAAGGATTCTTCGCTTCGCTCAGAATGACCTTTTTGTACTTTTTACACAGTCTCCATCCATACGGGAT
>JAHJVF010000239.1 GCA_018828505.1 Bacteroidota bacterium
GTCAGTCTAATGCTTAATTTCACGCCATTAGTTGTTGCTGTTCTAGGAATTTTCTTTTTGAAAGAATTCCCGTCTATTCTACAGTGGACCGGTGCAGTACTTTTTATTTGTGGAATACTTGTTTATTTTTTTCCTGTTTCGCTTTCAGGAAGGGAATGGTTGGGAATCGTAGTTATGCTGGTTGGAATAATGGCGAATTCTGCATCGGCTATTCTTGGCAGAGATATAAACCGTAACAAAGATGTAAGCCCTTTGATCGTAACTTTCGTTAGTATGGGAGTTGGTGCGATAATTCTTTTATTAGTAGGATTGTCAGTCGAAGGATTATCTAGAATAAGTCTTGAAAACTTTTTATTTCTACTTTGGCTTGCTGCGGTCAACACAGCTTTTGCATTTACATTATGGAATTTAACTCTTCGGACACTAACTGCAATGGAATCGAGCATAATCAATGGAACGATGTTAATTCAAATTGCGATCTTAGCCTGGTTTTTCATCGATGAGAAGATAACATTGCATGAGGGAATGGGAATGATTATCGCAGCAATTGGTGCTGTGCTGGTTCAACTGAGAAGGAATAATAAAACAAAAATGAATTAATTGAAATGGGGTATAAAAAAGAATCATGTTGTACTTGTAGAATAGACATCTAACAAAACTTCTTGTAGATAATATTTGAGAATTTAACCTGCCCGCCAAATAAATAACTACGAGGCAGGCGGGTTGGTACTGAAAGAAAACTATATTTTTAGCATTATAACTCACCCTAAATGAGGGTGGTTAAAAAGTTCTTTCCTGCCCGCCCATTCGTATTTCGTGAGGCAGGCGGGGTGAACCTTTGTGCCTTAGAGACTTTGTGGCTGATGTTTTGAACCCCGACAAATCGGGGCAAGTTTTGCTCGATAATTAAGATTTTTATTTGCCACGAAGACATTTACCCCGTTGAATATTCACTTTAATTTTTGTTCATCCAAATTATTCAACGAGATTATTCAACGGGGCAGGGACTCAAAGAACCACTAAGAAAATTAACTTTTTGGACGACCTTGTTGGAGGATGCGTTTCAGTATTTAACCTGCCAGCCGAACTCAGACTGACGAGGCAGGCAGGCATGACTAGTTTTTATACCCCTATTAATTGATTTTACTCTGTGATTAAATACCCAGCCAATAAGAAAATTTAATCATTAAGATATTATTTGCTTCGGCATTCCAGAGATTCTTGAAATCTCTACTGGCTGAGAAGTTACCAGGATTGGCAAAATTCGTTTTATCGTGTGTCCAAACAAAATAGAATGATGAGCCTGGTGAAAATTCCCATCTTAAAACAAGATTTGCCCGAATTGATTTATAATTGAAATCAGGATTTGAAAAGCTAAAACTCGCTGCTGGTCCGCTGCCGTCAGGATCAACCGTGTAATTATCAGAATTCGAATCATATTTGATCGTCGAACCACTTTCGCCGTACTTAAGGAATTCAAAAGAACGTGCTTTAATCAGCTCCTTAAAGTTTTTAAAATCACCAACGGATATCAATGGCTGCAAATATAATTGGAGGCTCAAGACTGGTGTAAACGTCCAGTTGATTCGAACATTCGCCGAGATGGTTTTTTGATCCATCTCTGCGAAAACATATCTGTTTCCGTACGTATTTATCGCATAAGAATCGCTAAATCTCCTTACCCATTGTGCAACTTCAGCATTTTTTTCAAAACTAGGGCCAATCGAAAGATTTATTTGTGTCGATGGTTTCCAATTCAGATCAAAATTAATTCCATATCCTTCATACCCGGATTCACCTCGGGAATAGTTTCCGCCAACAAATCCTGTTAAGTCTTGTCTGCTATCTGAATATCCCTGAAAGTGAACAAAGAAAGAAGGAAGCCGTAGTGTTATTGGACCACCTCTTGTAAGATCTGTTGAATAAGAAGCAAAGTTATAACCGAAATTATATCCGAATCCGTAGTAGTTGAGGAATTGTATTCCGCCGAAAGACATCAATCCCTGTCCGGTTATATCGCCATCAAAATTATAATTTCGAAAATAGCTAAGTGTAATCCTTTTATTTCTTGAAAAATTATCCGGCTCGAACCAACGGTAACCTGTCACGATATGTGCGTTAATTACATTCGCTCTAAATTGAAATCCTAAATCATTCGATTCAAAGCCAGGCGAAATAATACCGAGCGCAGAGTTAAAAATAAAATTTCCTTTCTGCTTGTTTACAGCAACTCGTCCAACATAACCCGGGAGAGAAGTTAAGCTGCTGTCAATTCTCATAAATGCGGCATCCGGTCTTTGTAAATATCTTTGAGAAGATCTTTGCAGTCTGACTAGATAATTATCAGAGCCATGCGAGTATGATCCTGCAAAATATCCGGTCATCACATAAGTTTGAGCTGAATCAAGCGAAGTCCATCCATCAACTCCAAGAGTAAATGCTTTATCGCTAAGCCGATCTCTAAGCTGCAAATTATCGAGGTCTCGAATGACAGCAGTTCCTATCATCCCAATTGCTTGACCGCCGGAATTAAATTCCTTTTGTGCTCTGAATACTCCAAAATAAGTCAAAGGTTCAACTTCTTGCTCGATCTTAATATTTGAAGAATCGATCGTTGCGAAGGTTCGTTCAGTTACAGCATTTATAAATCCGAGCGATAAATTATCTCCAATCTTTCCGGTTAACTTTGCGGCTCCGAGAATCCTTGTCTCGGTCGGATAATCAACAAAACCTTCGTGATCGATTGAACCTTGCGGGCTTCTCCCAATTCTGCGAGAATACAGAAGCTGTGGATTTCCCCAGTTGAATCCCCAATTACTGTTCGCTCCCCCAGTACCAAATCTGAAAATATTATCGCCTTCAATAAAGAATGGTCGTTTCTCTTCATAAAAAGTTTCGAATGCAGAAAGATTAACAACCGCCGGATCAACTTCGACCTGACCAAAATCGGGATTGATAGTTGCATCCAACGTTAGATTGCTCCCGATTCCGATTTTCAAATCAGCCCCGCCATTCAATCGGTATTGTTTTCCTTTATAGAAGGGATCATTCTTATCGTGAATTAAATACTGTGCCTTCGAAACAAAATATGGAAGTAACTCGAATCTTTGTTTAGATTTAATTCCTCTCAGTCCTATCAGCGTAGCAAAGTGTGAGACATAACCACTTTCTTTTTTAGGAATATGAATGAAATGGTCTTCCTCATTCTTTCTATGAATTCTTCTATAAAAATTTACTCCCCATTTCATTTCTTCTTCATCTTTAAACCTCAACTGGGTAAAAGGAACTCTTATTTCTACAGACCAGCCATCGCCGTTCAAATCAATACCATAATCCCAAATCCCATCCCATGACCAATCATTCCAACTGTCATTGAAAAAAACACCATCGAGCATCGTACCAGCTGGATTAAGTATAAATACAAATGCAGTTCGTCTATCGAAATATGAGTCAACAGCAAAACCAAACATATCCGATTCGGGCATGTTATCCCTGCGAGCTAATCTTCCGATAATTGAATCGGGTTGAGAATCATAAAGTCTCGCTGCCACATAGAGTGCGTCATCATCGTAAGCAACCCAAACTTCGGTACGTTCGGATGCTTTTTCACCTTCCTTCGGA
>JAHJVF010000530.1 GCA_018828505.1 Bacteroidota bacterium
CCCAAAGAATGCGCGCGCGTGGCACACGCTGGGTAATCTCTACAGGACTTCAGGACGCTATCCCGAGGCCGCAGCCGCCTTTGAACAGGCTATTTCTCTTGACCCTAACAAAGAAGTGTTTCATTACCATTTGGGGCTTGTTCATGCGGCCCAAAAACACTACACTGATGCTATCCGTGCATTTCAAAAAGTCGTCGAATTGAATCCCGGATACAACCTCGCCCATAGCACATTAGCCGGATATTATCGCCGGCTGGGCCAAGAGAACGAAGCCAGGAAACACATTTCAATAGCCCTGCCAACCATGAAGGATGAAACGGAATATAACCGGGCATGTTTCGAGGCTATCTGCGGGAACGCAGATCAAGCCTTGGTGTTGCTCAGAGATGCGCTGGAGAAAAAGCAAACGAGTGTAGATTGGGTGCGCCGCGACCCCGATTTTGAATTCATCCATGACGACCCGCGCTTCAAGGCGCTGGTGGGATGATAATATAATATTAGAGATCCAAATAAAAACGTTGCGCACCTGAGACAGATGCGCAACGTTTTATATGTTAAGAACGTCAGATGTAGGGTGGTATCTTACCCGCCACGCCTGGCAGCAGGTAAGATACTACTTCACCTGTTTTCCGCACCCTGACATAGGGTAAGTAGGGTAATCTGAAGCCCTCGCGGGCCCAAGCAAGCACCTTAACACAGTCCATGTGATCTGCTTCGCCCCCGGCGACGCCTAGATGGCGGTGACGGCAGCCTTCTTCCGGCGTTTTTTGTTCGCCGGGCGGACTGCTCCCTTCCCGTCGCCGGGCCGGTCAGATCAATAAGGGTAGTCGTTGCGTGTCTGGCAGTGGGTTAGAAACGACCGTCTGACCACCTGGGTGGAGGTCGCCGGGCGCAAGGTTCAGTGGCCAGGTCACTACCGCCAGGGCTGCCACGACCTGACGTTGGAAGCGGGTCAGGGGTGTCAGCCGTACCACGACACTGCTATCCCGGCAGACGGTATAGATCAGCGCCAGGTGAGCGAAGCCTTTCAAGATGGCTTCGCTGGTCACGTGCAGACCGCGCCGCCGGCATTTCATTTCCAGAATGGAATAGGTCAGCAAGGCCAGCATGGTCACGAAGATCAAGGCTTCAATGCGTTGATCGTTGTGCAAGAACACCGGTCGCAAGCGCAGCGGGCCTTTGAGGGTGCGGTTGGCTTTTTCCACTTTATCTTTCTCGCCGTAGCAGGCCACCAAGTCGGCGGGCGTGCGTGTGCGCTCATTGGTGACCAAGATGAATTTGCCGTCCAGCCGCATCGCAGTGCGCAGCGCCGCTACATTCAACTGCCAGGTCAGCTGCAAGTCGCCCTCCTCGCCGTTGAGCGTTACCGTCAGAAATTCGCCGCCGGGTTGAGAGAGCACTTGTTTTTCGATCTGCGCCCAGGCGTAGGCGGCCTGTTTATACTTGCGGCGGTTCAACTGCTGGCTGGCGATGGTCTGCAAAGTCGCTAGCCGTTCCCGGATTTTCGCCCGGCGGTGGTGGCGCTGCCGCCGTCGCAAGGTCTGGCTCAAGGTCACTAACGCCCGGTCGGTGACGGACTGACCCTGGTAGGTGAAGGTGTACTCGCGCTCGACGCTGGCATGGTCGTCATCCACCGGGTGGGCTAAGAACTCCGCCGCGCTGACGCTGCGGATCAGCGCCACTTCCGGTTCGCCCATGACCTTGAGGGCGCTCAGGTATTTCAGGTTGGCGCGGTGATAAGTCAGCACGATTTCGGCGCTGATCATCGCCCGGTCGCCAACCACCAGCACCGTGTCCACCGGCCAGCCGCGTTCCCGGAGTACTGCCAGCAAGCAGGTCATGTTGGCCTGCACGGTGGCCACGTCGGCCACATCGCCGTCGAGCAGTTGGTACAGGAAAGGGAACTTCTCGCGGCTGGTGACGTTGAGCGCCAACTTGCGCTGCTTCTTGCCGCGATGCGAGCGGCAAAAACCCAACTGGATGTGGGGGCTGTTGGCGTACTCGCCTTCGAAGTAGAAGGCGGTGGTGTCGTAGAACACCAGGTTCAGGTCAATCTGGTAGCGCACCAACGCCCGGCTGACGATTTCCGCCCAGATGTCAGCCAGGTGGGGCTGGATGGCATCCAGCGCCCGCCCCAGACGGTCATCGTTGAGTTTGCTGGCTGGCACTCCGACCAATTCTTCCAGGGTGACGCGCGCCGCCCACTCGGACACGCCCGACAGCGGGTGGGGTGCGGTCAGCCGGTTCAAGCACAAGCAGACGATCACCGCACCGATGTTGACTTCGGCTTCGGTCGGACAATACTTGTCAATGATGGCTTCGACTTCCAACTCGGTCAGAATCGGATACAGCAAAGGCAGCGCCGCCAGATACTTGACCGTCTGGCTGCGGGTCAGCCAGTCCACCACCTGGGCCAGCGTCCCCACCCCAGGCGGGAGCAGGGCCAACCATTCTTCCAGGGTCAGATCACTCAATCGCCGCCGTCGCAAAGTCCAGCGCACTTGCCAGTTGGCCCACGGGAAGGCTGACCCGTGCTCCCACGCCAGCCATAACCCAATCGCCATGCCCAGTCCGCCCCACCCAACGGCCAGATGTGGGGACAACACCGAACAACTGGCCGCCAGCGGAGTCCCTAGCCCAACCAGCCCTACGCCGGCCGTTAACCCCAAGAGATGGCTGAGGATGACCAATGCCCACAGCCCCCACACCAGCCAGGCTGCTTGGCGGCGCAGTCGCCATAACCGGCGCAACCCAACGAGGCCGCAATTGACAAGTAGCGCAAACAGTGGTAAGTTGAGATCAAGCATGGCGGTCATCTCCTCTTCGCTGGCCGGGTTCGTTGCACCCCAATTGTACAGCGAATTGGACCGATGACCGCTATGCCGTATGGACTGAGTTCAAATTACTCTTGGTAAGGTGCGGAAAACAGGAATCGTTGGACATTACGAGGTATGTTGGATCTACGACACGAGCTTTTTGTCGCGGAGGAATTCTGGAATTTCCTTGGAGGTGAAGGTGCTTTTGACGAGTTGC
>JAHJVF010000240.1 GCA_018828505.1 Bacteroidota bacterium
CGCCAAAATGGTATTAGTTAAGTGAAGCTAAGCAGCAGCAGTTTTTAGTAAATTTATTTATTGGGTTTCATTCTAAAAGAATGAAATGAGTAAATTGTTCTTGTATGTAAAACATAATTATGTCTTTGATGTTGGATTTAATTTTTAAGTAATTACACACCCCTTCTTTTCCCCTCTCGAGAGGGGAATGAAAGGGGGTGTGTTTTGGAACAATACAATGAGACGTAAAATAATTCCGTACAATCCAGTGTTAAAAGAGAGAGCGAGACTGCTTCGGAATAATAGTACTGTAACAGAAATTATGTTGTGGAGATGTCTTAAGAAAAAACAAATGTGCGGGTTTGATTTTCATAGACAAAAACCAATTGGCGAGTACATTGTGGATTTCTTCTGTAACGAATTGATGCTTGCTATTGAAATCGACGGAATGAGTCATTCGGGTCGAGAAGAATATGATAAGAAGCGTCAAAAGGATTTAGAAAAATTAGGAATTCGATTTCTTCGATTTGATGATGACGATGTTTTTTTTAACCTCGGTAAAATTTTGGACGAGATTGAAAGTTGGATTAAAAAACAATCCTAAATAGTTAGTAGCCAATCCCTTTTCCCTTTGGATCAGCCGATTTTAGAGAAGTAGAAATAAATTGTCTACGTGAAGTAATTGGTCGTTGGAGAAAATTACAATGTCAAAAATCCATCATTTGTTATTAAAAAACATTACCTGGTTTTAATTTATATTTTAGAATGGAATAAGTGTCATTATCCACGAAAAATTCACTCTTCCAGCGTGCTAAGATCTTTCGGTTCTTCTCCGAGAGCTCTTGCTTTAAGTACTCGCCTCATTATTTTTCCGCTTCGGGTTTTTGGTAATGAATCGACAAACTCAATATGTTCAGGTTTGGCAATCGGTCCTAATTCATGTGAAACATGCTGGCGAAGCTCTTCGACAAGCTTTTCGTATTTTTCGACACCGGCTTTCAGGATAACATAAGTGTAAATTGCGTTCCCCTTAATATCATGCGGTAATCCTATCGCGGCAGCTTCAGCAACAGCGGAATGGCTCACTAATGCACTTTCAATTTCTGCAGATCCTAATCTGTACCCTGAAACTTTGATCACATCATCAACTCTTCCGATTATCCAATAATAACCATCCTCATCCTTTCTGGCCGAGTCGCCCGTTAAATAGAAGCCGGGATATTTACTCCAATATTGCTTTACATATCTGTCAGGATCGTTGTAGATAGTTCTCATAATTGCAGGCCATGGAGTTTTGATAACAAGGTATCCTTCTTCATTTGGTTTAACAGATTCTCCTTCTTCGTTCAAAATATCCATTTGAATTCCTGGGAAGGGTCTTGTTCCTGAGCCGGGTTTCAATTCAACACTTGGCATTGGAGTAATCATGAACATACCGGTTTCGGTTTGCCACCAAGTATCCATGATCGGACATTTTTCTTTACCGATTACTCTATGATACCATTTCCACGCTTCAGGATTTATCGGTTCGCCAACAGACCCAAGCAAGCGGAGTGAAGTAAGATCATGTCGATTAGGCCAGGCTTCACCAAATCTCATCAATCCGCGAATTGCTGTCGGTGCTGTATAAAGGATATTCACTCCATACTTTTCAATCATTTGCCACCAGCGATTTGGATAAGGATAAGTCGGAGCTCCTTCATACATGAATGAAGTCGTACCGTTTAACAATGGTCCATAGACAATATAACTATGCCCTGTGATCCATCCCGGATCGGCAGCACACCAATATCTATCTTCTTCATGGATATCAAAAACGTATTTGAGAGTTGTATACGTTCCAACCATGTAACCGCCGTGCGTATGTAGAATCGCTTTTGGTTTCCCGGTTGTGCCGGAGGTGTAAAGAATAAAAAGCGGATCTTCAGCATCCATCACTTCGTTTGCACAAAATGAACTTGCAATTGGCAGAGCCATCAGCTCGTGATACCACATGTCTCTTCCGGATTCCATGTTTACCGGCTCGCCAGTTCTTTTCACAACAAGAACACTTTCCACCGTTGCCGCGCGTTGAAGTGCTTCATCTGCGATTGCTTTGAGAGGGACGATCTTTCCTCGTTGATAAGAGCCATCGCTTACAATTAAGACTTTTGACTGGCTGTCTTCCAATCTCTCATGAAGTGCTTCAACTGTGAAACCGCCGTAAACGACAGAATGAATAGCACCAATTCTTGCACACGCAAGCATAGCAATTATTAATTCCGGAATTCTTCCCATATAGATTGTTACTCGATCCCCTTTTTTCACGCCAAGACTTTTCAGAACGTTGGCAAACTTGCATGTTTCTCTTTTCAATGCGAAATAAGAGAATGATCTGAAATCTCCTTTTTCCCCCTCCCATAATAAGGCTAATTTATTCCTGCGTGAGTTTTCGCAATGTCTATCGAGACAATTGTAAACAATATTTACTTGTGCACCGGTAAACCACTTATAAAAAGGTTTATTCGATTCGTCGATGATCTTGTCCCATGTTTTAAACCATTGAAGTTCTTCAGCTTCTTTTTCCCAGAATTCCAAATAGTTTTTTGTAGCGAACTCGTTTAATTTTTCCCAGTCTTTAACA
>JAHJVF010000512.1 GCA_018828505.1 Bacteroidota bacterium
AATCCCAAAACTTAACCCCCGATGATTTCGGTGGCGAAAAATATTACGGCTGCAATGAATATCTCGTTGTAACTAAACCTTCGGCGATAGAAAAAGTCCACAGCAATTTTTTGATTGCCGGTTGCGACGTCATCGAAACGAATACCTTCGGCGCCACATCGGTTGTACTTCAAGAATACAACCTCGCTGAAAAATCATACGAGCTAAATTACAAATCGGCTCAACTTGCGAAACGAATAGCGGACGATTTTAGTAATGCGAATCAAAGACGGTTTGTCGCGGGTTCAATGGGTCCAACTACAAAGCTCCCATCACTCGGACACATTAGCTTCGTAGAAATGCAGAAGTCATACTACATCCAAGCTAAAGGACTTATCGAAGGCGGCGCTGACTTGCTAGTAATTGAAACGTGTCAAGATATTCTACAGTCAAAGGCAGCACTTGCAGGTGTTTTCTCTTGCATGCATGATATACAGAAGAAAATTCCAGTCATAGTTTCCGTAACTATCGAATCCACTTCTACGATGTTACTCGGTACCGAAATTTCAGCAGCATTAACCACACTTGAACCGTATCCTATCGATGTGTTAGGAATAAATTGTGCCACTGGTCCAAAAGAAATGTCGGAACCAATCAGGTTTCTTTCTTTTAACAGTCCTTTGCCAATTTTTTGTATGCCGAATGCAGGCATTCCGGAAAATGTTGGAGGGAAGGCGCATTACCATTTATCTCCCGACGTATTTGTCGCATCACTTTCTCATTTCGTAAAAGATTTCGGAGTTAATATAGTCGGTGGGTGTTGTGGAACGACTTCCGATCACATTAAAAAACTCGCCGAGTCAGTAGGGTCGCTGGCACCGTTAAAACGGAAGTGGGAATTTACACCGTCTGTATCAAGTTTGTATCAGAGTGTTCCACTACACATAGAACCGGCGCCCGTTCTGATCGGTGAACGAACAAACGCGAACGGAAGCAAACTTTTCAGAGACCTTCTATTGAAAGAAGACTGGGAAGGTATTGTTGCGTTGGGCAAAGATCAAGTTAAAGAAGGCGCACATATACTCGACTTGTGTGTGGCATACGTAGGTCGCGATGAAAAAAAAGATATGTGCGAAGTAGCCTCACGATTCAATACACAAATTACAGCACCGTTGATGATAGATTCAACCGACCCATCAGCGATTGAAGCAGCGCTACAAAGATACGCGGGGAAAGCTATAATTAATTCTGTGAATCTTGAAGATGGTGAGAAACGTTTTTCCCAAATAATGAACCTTTCTACTAGATATGGTTCGGCGGTTGTTGCACTGACTATCGACGAAGAAGGGATGGCAAAAACTGCAGCCAGAAAATTTGAAATAGCCGAACGTATCCGACAACTCGCACTCGAAAAGTATCGAATGAAGGAGGAAAACCTGATTTTTGATACGCTGACCTTCACACTCGGGTCGGGCGACAAGGATTTTCGAAATGCAGGCGTTGAAACACTGGAAGCCATCGGGTTAATCAAAAAGAATTTCCCGAATGTTAAAACGAGCTTGGGTATAAGTAATATTTCATTCGGTCTAAAACCACAAGCACGTGTTGTTTTGAATAGTGTATTTTTACGTTATGCAATCGAGTATGGTCTCGACATGGCTATCGCCCACGCAGGTAAAATTATGCCGCTGTACAAAATCAAAGACGAGGAACGCGAGATCTGTCGTAAGCTAATATTCAACGAATTGACTGAATCTTACAATCCGCTGAAAGAATTCATCAATTATTATTCTGATCATAAAAAAGAAGGTCGTGAGGTCGAAACCAAAACTCTATTACCGGTGGAGGAGAGACTCAAATTTAATATAGTCGATGGTGATAAAAATAATCTCACAAATAATCTGGAAGAGGGGTTAAAAAAATATAAACCGATCGATATCATAAATAACATCCTTTTAGATGGGATGAAGGTAGTAGGCGAGTTATTTGGAGGCGGAAAGATGCAGCTTCCGTTCGTTTTGCAATCG
>JAHJVF010000241.1 GCA_018828505.1 Bacteroidota bacterium
ATATAGATTCTCAAAATAAAAGTATTAGTCTAGACGTTTTACTAAAAGGTGAAAAGGAAAACATTAATGTGATAATTGAAAAGTATGAAGTAAATTATAAAGATAATACTGCATATGTCAAATTTAAAAATATAACAGCATCTAGAGAATGGATAGAAGTTTTGATTAAGAATATAGCTATACCAAACTACGCACCCAATAATTTGATAGAAATAGATTCATCCTATGCTAAAATTATTGATTTGTTAATTTAAAATTTTGCCTAACTTGTTCTTCAAACCGACCGCATATTCGATGCGGTCGGTTACTGTTTTTCAAGTTAGGTTGACAATACTTAGTTGCTCTTTGAAGTAAGTTATACTAAATAAGTTTTTAATAATTATTGGCATTTGTTTTCAAAGCTGTCCGCCGCGGCGGACTGTGTTGGGCGGCGGCTTAAAAACAATGCCGTTAGTTGACAGTTTCAGACAATCCAAAGAGGATTATATGCTATACTCAATTGAAGACGGCACTATCATCAACTACATACCTCACTCACGTGAATATCACATTTGGCGAAATCGATTGTCCGATGCAGAATATGGTGCAATCGTCGACGAACTGAATAGACGCATCAGCGGTAAAGAAATCCACACATCAAGTTGGATCCCCGGTTCAGATTGGGCGGGGACTGTTTGGGAGCCCATCTATACAAAGTCATGTCTTGAGAATGAAGAAGATTCCGGATTATGCTTTGGTTTGTTTGTATGGGTAGTAATGATGGAAAGACCTGAAACGTGGGCGTTTGGGAGATACGCAAAAGATGGAATTCCAATAAGAGGATTGACATATTTTCAGGTCCGAATTTAGGAACAGACTGCCACCTAAACTCTTTAATAAGTAAAAAGTCCCCCGAAAAAGGGGCAGGCAAGAATAAATGAACTCTCTCTTTCAATTGAGGATTGAAAAAATTGTTCTTTCTCATACTTATGACTTAAGGAGTAGGTTGTAGTGCTTTTACCAGTCTCTGGCTGGCTTCTTAAAAAGGTACTTTGAAAAATATTTAACGAAGACTTAATTCATCGGTTGAACTTTAACATCACACGCCGTTATATGGCAACAGTAAGAAAAGGATTTAATAATTGAAAAAGGCATTAGGTACAACAATAAGTTTACTTTTCAGTTTTATTCTACTTTACGGTTTTTATCTTATACTCTCAAAAATTTTTCTTTCAATAAATGAATTGAATCCTAATGTTGTAGCTTCAATAATTGCTGCTCTTACAGCTGTTTTCGGTTTCCTTTATAATCAACATCAAACAAAAATCAGAGAGATTAAAGAAACGCACCGTGCAAAGAAAGTAGAACTTTATAACGAATTTATGGAAATGATGTTTGAATTTCTAGATCAAGAAAAACAAGGTAAGTTTAAAAATATTCCAGATGGGAAATTGCCAAGAGATGTAGAAATAAAGTTTATGAAATTCCATAGAGGTTTAATCACATGGGGATCATCAGTTGTTATACAAAAATATATCGCTTTTCGAAATTTTACTACAAAACCTAACTCATCACATCTTCTAAGGCTAGTTAATGACTTATTGTTGGCAATAAGAAAAGATCTTGGGAATAGTAATTTAATGCTGAAAAAGGGCGACCTGTTGAAAATATTTATTAATGATTCTAATGAAATAGATAAATTGTTTAAGTAAACCACAGAACATGCTTTTCCACCCGACCGTCCCGCGGGGCGGGATAAACTGTTTTCAATGTGGCATAGTTCAAGTTTTCGGGTTTGTTGGAAAAGGTAAGTATAGCAATCAACATTGTTCTATTAAATAAAATTGTTAAAAATTATCCACCTGCGCTCAAAAATCGAGCTTTGGTGGACAGGTTGGCAGTAGCTTTTTATCCAGCATGCTTGTTCTGGGCGGCGGCTTTCAAACAACGCCGTTATCCGTCTCTAAAATTTGTTCACTATATTGTAAATTATGACCAAAAATTACTTATCAAGTTTATTTAAGACATTTCAAAAAGGTGATGCGAGAGAAGAATCTTATTATAAACATCTCGCTGATTTCATTTCTGAATTTTCCGAATCCAAAAGAAACCTGCCTGCCGGAAAGAAAATTGATGTAACCATTCTTCCTAAAAAGACCGAAGCCGGAAACCCCGATTTTAGAATTTGGGATGGGAAGCAAAAAATAATCGGGTATATTGAAGCTAAAGATTTAGGCGTCGATCTTGATAAAATTGAAGATTCCAAACAACTCGAAAGATATTTATCAACCTTCCCGAATGTTATTTTAACAAACTTCACAGAGTTTCGTTTATATAGAAACGGTGAACAAATTGAAAAAACATCTATTGCACGTCCCTATGTAATTAAAAAACTTTCCACAGTTCCACCTCTTGAAAATGAAGCTAAATTATTTGAATTGCTTGAAAGATTTTTAGATTTCTCACTTCCTAAAACTTACACTGCAAAAACTCTTGCCGTCGAACTTGCAAAGAGAACCAAATTCTTAAAAGATGAAATTGTAAGCGAAGAATTACGGGAATCCGTCCCTACGGGAAAAAGCGGCACAAAATCTATTCACGGATTTTATGAAGCTTTTAAGGAGTTTTTGATTGCAGGAATAAATGAAGAGGAATTTGCCGATCTTTATTCACAGACTATTACTTACGGTTTATTTGCTGCTCGACTTCGTGCAGGAGAAGAATTCAACAGAAGATTAGCTTACTCATACATTCCAAAATCTATTGGAATTTTAAGGGACATATTCAAATACATTTCTGTCGAGGATATTCCTCAACAAATGGAAATAATTATTGATGACATTGCCGAAGTGCTTGCGGTTGC
>JAHJVF010000509.1 GCA_018828505.1 Bacteroidota bacterium
AAAAAGTTGACCAGAATTCACAGAGACCACCTTTTTGGTGGTCTTTGTTGTTTGTACTATGCCAGGCAGACTGAAGTCTGCATTCCGTTATTCGGATAGGCTGGATCTTTACCCAAAAAGTTGGACACGACGTAATGTGAAGGTTTGACCTCCTCGGAGACGTCCAGTATGATAAATATGAGGAGGCAACCATGCCAAAAAGTTACTCACCGAAACTCAAGTTCCAGATCGTAATGGAGCTAATCCAGGGTGAAAAAACCCCTGGGCAAGTGGCTAAAGAGTATGGAGTTCACCCCAACTCAGCCAGCGCCTGGAAGCGCACGTTTTTGGAGAAAGGTGCAGAGGTCTTCTCCCAACAAGGCACAGTAGTGGAGTATGAACGCCGCATTGCTGAATTGGAGCAACTGTTGGGCAAGAAAGAACTCGAGATAGCGCTTTTAAAAAACTTCTTAGGCCGGAGCAAATGAGCACGGCAGAGAAAGTCGAACTGGTGGCATCGGTTTGGGAAACGTATGGCTTAGCTCCAGCAATAGCTGCGGTTGAATTGCCCAAATCAAGTTGGTATTACCACCGGGGCCCTAAAGTGGTTTACGAGGAAAAGTACATTCACCTCCGGCCAACCCTGGAAGAGATCGCTCGCAAACATCCCTCCTACGGCATTCCACGCGTCACGATCGAGTTGCGAGAGAACTATGACCAGAAAGTCAATCACAAGATTGTGCAACGATTACTGAAACTTTGGGACCTATCTTTGCTGCGGAGTGCCCGAAGGCCCAAGCCCAGCCCTATCCAACGAGTCATTCGAACGGTTGGTGAACGGGCCAATTTAGTGACCAAAATGGCAGAGATTGGACTGTTTCAAGTGGCCTATACCGATTTCACCGAACTGGTGTACGCAGATGGTGCCCGCAAAGCCTGTCTGATGCCGATCATTGGTCATGTTTGTAAAATGGCTTACGGATGGGCAGTTGGTGAACGAAACGATACGTACCTAGCTCTGCAAGCCTGGCAGATGGCGAAAGACACCTTTCAACAACTGGCGATCCCTTACGACGGGATGATCGTCCACCACGATCAGGACTCCATCTACACAGGTTATCGCTGGACGGCTCAACTACTTATCGAAGATCATGCCCGGCTCTCTTATGCCCTGAATGGCGCCAAAGACAACACCGAAATGGAATCCTTCAACGGTCACTTCAAAACCGAAAACCGCTCGTTGTTCCTTGATGCACAAAGCCTAGCTGAGCTTTGTAATATCGTCACCGCGCGCATGCACTACTACAACGCTGAACGAAGACATTCCAGCTTGGACTATGTGTCCCCACTAGCCTACATCCAACGGATGCGTTCAGCAAAATGAGGTGGCACTTGATAATCCACGTTCTAACGAGTTTACCGCTTTCTAGCCTCTGGATGGGCAGACAGAAAAGATGGACAGAGATACCATCTCTGCCCATCCGTCGGCACTTGTGCGGCGCTCCGGTTGCTCTCCAGCAGAGCCGTACCCTCCGCACAAGCAGACTGATTGTATCACGTTATCACTGGCTATTTTATTGATGTAAAAGTACGGTAGAATGATAACCAGAAAACGTTCTCTCGAGGTGGTCAGACTTCACAATAAAACCGAGGAAATCGGTACAACTTTTGGGGTAAACCCCAAGTATGGGATGAGATTCCCTTCGCAGCACGCATCTTTGCTGTTGTGGATGTATGGGATGCACTAACGGCCAACCGCCCATATCGTACAGCTTGGCCAAAGGATCGTACAATAAAACATATCCAGAAAAGGGTTGGAACACATTTTGACCCACAGGTAGTAAAGGCATTTATGGATATATATCCGAGCAAGTTTATGGAATAGATCTCTGTGTGCTTCCTAATCGATTATTCAACCCTAATACCTCTTGATAAAGCCGAGACATTTGAATCTTACGCACTCCATAAATCCCCGATTGGGTTAAAAAAACAATCTTCTTCGATCACCATCTTTCAAGTTAATGA
>JAHJVF010000242.1 GCA_018828505.1 Bacteroidota bacterium
AACGCAGGTTACTTTTTTTCGATTTTGACTTCGTGCAATTTCAAATGCATAACGACAAACTTTTATAGAGCCGGGTCGTGTAATAATTTTTAAACATTGAGCAACACTTGGAGTCTGAAAGTTTTCAATTCCGCCGTAAGTGTCTTCAACATTTTCCCGGACGAGAATCATGTCTACATTTTTGAAAGGTGTTTCAACTCCTGGCAAACTTTTAACCGGACGAACGTTGGCGTATAAATCCAAACTTTTTCGGATTGTAACATTTACACTTTTATGCCCGCTGCCGATGGGTGTTTCAGTTGGACCTTTAAGACCAATGCCATATTTTTTTATTGCATCGAGGGTTGCAGTTGGCAGTGGGTTACCATGCTTATGCAGTGCCGTCATTCCTGCATCTGCATAAATCCATTCGATCGGTGCGTTTGCTTCGGAAAGAATTTTTTCTACAGCATCACCAATTTCGGGACCTATTCCATCCCCTTTTATAAATACAATTTTATGCCTGGACATCCCTCGTACCTTTCATCTGACCGCAAGATAAAAAAAAGAAAATTAATTTGAAGGAAATTTAATAAGGGCAATTTATCCGTTATTTAATTATTTTTTACCGAGAATTTTGGCAATAACCAATATCAATGACACCTTATCACGCGAAATATTTTGCATACGAATTAACGAAGCGAAATCCTTCTGATAGTGTACAGAAACTTGTTACTTCTTTAATGGATGCACAAATAGATTTGAATCCTCAAGAACTCGACAAAGAAATTAAAACATGCAAAACAGAAGCGAAGAAAATTCTTAACCTTGAAGAAAAGGTCAAAGCCCAAAGAGAGATTAAAGAGATGGAAAAGAAAAGAAACGAGTTAAGAAGAAATTTGTTTTCAGCCCAAGATGAAGTTGACAACAGAAAAGAAAAACTAATTGAAGAGATTGAATTAAGAATGAAACAAAAAGTATATTTGAAAGAGTTGTTCACAATTAATTGGAGATTAAGATGAATCAAATACTCATCGCTAACCATATTGCCTATATCAGAAAAATGGTTGACCTTGACAATGGTTTTGAATTCTAAAAATATGTTTACAATATTTGTAAATAATTTTATATATTATGTATGAAAATAACATTCAAATCTAATAAGCTTGAAAAAAGTCTTACTGTACCAAAGGAAATCTCTAGAACTTATGGCAATATGGCACAGAAGGTTAACCAGAGAATGAAAGAATTTTTCAGCTTCAAAAAACCTTGCTGTCCTGAAAACTTTACCTAGACCAAATTGCCACGAATTAAAAGGGAGTAGAGAAGGTCAGCTTTCAGTGGATATTTCAGGGAACTGGAGAATTATTTTTGAGCCAAATCATACCCCATTACCTTTAAAAGCTGATGATAGTTTAGACTGGCAAAATGTTACTTCAATAAAAATATTAGAAGTGACTGATTTTCATTAAAAGGAGCAACAATATGAGTAAAGATTATCAAATAAAGAAAGAATTACTTTCACCACCTGGCGACACATTACAGGAAACCATAGACAAAATTGGGATGAATCAGTACGAATTGGCTGAAAGACTTGGAAAAAACATAAAAAATGTCAATCAGATAATCAAAGGCAAAGAACCGATTACAACGGATACTGCCATTGCATTGGAAAAAGTTTTGGGTGTTCCAGCTGACTTTTGGTTAGAGCGTGAAAGACAATACAGAAGAGAACAGACTGAGATAATATTTGATGAATATTTAGAGGAATGCAAAGAATGGATTAAGGCATTTCCAACCACTGTAATGACTAAGTTGGGGTGGATACCTAAAGTTGATGACACAATTGAACTGATTAAAGTAGTACTTAGTTATTTTGGAATCGCATCACCTGAACAGTGGGAGAAAATTTATATAAAGGATGAAGAGTCTGTTGCATTCAGAATGTCTCTAGCACATGTAAATGAACCTCAATCCATATCCGCATGGCTGCGTAAAGGTGAAATTGATGCGAGAGAATTAAAGTTAAAAGAATATTCAAAAGACAATTTTAAAAATGCACTTATTGATATTAAAAATATTTCTTACAAGCATCCTAAAAATTTTAAAGAGCAGCTGCAAAAAATATGTGCAGAATCAGGTGTTGCTTTAATCTATACTCCCAACTTGCCAAAAGCTACAATAAGCGGTGCTGCACGTTGGATTTTTAATACTACTGTTCCACTTATTCAATTGTCCGGAAGATATAAAACCAACGACCATTTCTGGTTTACCTTTTTCCATGAAGCGGGGCATATTTTACTACACGGAAAGAAAGATATTTTTCTTGAAGATGTCGAGGGTTCAGAAATGAACAAGCAGAAGGAAGAAGAAGCTGATCTCTTTGCAAGGAAATGGCTTATTGGAAATGATGATTATGATGAACTTACAACTAATTATTTAATTACTGAAGAATTGATCCTAAAATATTCCAGGAAAACGAAAACTCATCCTGGTATTATCGTTGGGAGATTACAGCACGATGGTTTGTTGCCTCATTCAAGATTAAACCATCTAAAAGAACATATAGAACTTATTTAAATTACAATTTTAAAACAAAATAAAATTCTGAGGTATCTTTTATGAAAAAAGAACTCATTGCAGAGCTTTTTCAAAAATTTGAAAATACCTGTTATCTCTTGGGAAGTGTAGAATGTTGGAGTGCCCGCGAATTACAAGTTATTTTCAATTATTCAAAGTGGGATAATATTCTTAATGTAATTCAAAAAGCAAAAGAATCAAACAAACCACAAGTCGCAAAAGGATGTTCGCTCGAATTAATCTCATTTCCAGTCTTCGTTTCACAGATAGACGTTAAGAATTATTAAATGAGAAATCAAGTAATTCACGATCAAAAAAATCGAATAAAGCCATGAATAAAATCAGGATGATTTTAGTACATTTGCATTTGCAAATTCGATTTAAACTTATCTTTACAGTGATTTGTCTAATCGCATAAGAATTTTTACACTTTATAACCAACAAAGAGAGAAACTTGAAATGAAGATAAATCATATTTTTATAATTAGTTTGACTGTCATACTTGCAGTGATTTTTACAGCGTCAACTGTTAATGCTCAAACCAAAAGGGAGAGATTAGAATCCAAACAACGCATCGATCAAATGGTTAATACACTTAAGAAAGAGCTTTCATTATCCAAAGAGCAAGTTGCGAAAGTGAAAGAAATTGTAGCGGAAAATTTTAAGAATACTGAGAATGCTCGTGAAAGCTTTGAGGGTGACCGCGAAGCGAGAATGAAATCGAGAATGGAACGCACGCAAGCGATGGATAAGAAGATCGAATCCATTTTAACAAAAGATCAAAAAACAAAATATGAACAGTATAAAAAAGATAGAATGCAAAGATTCCAGCAGGGACGCAGCAGATCAAACGATAGTAATCCAAGATAAATTTCACAAAAAACATCAAATCAGTTAAAGTTATATGAAAAAATATTTAATAATAATCAGTGTTGTGCTTTTAGTAGTTTTCGGAGGATGGTACTTTTTCCTGAGAGAGACTGAAAACTCAGAAAGTTCATTCGAGTTGACGGAAATTAAAAAGGGGAATATCCAAAATATTGTTTCAAGTACCGGTACGCTGATAGCAGTTGGCACGGTTGAAGTCGGTACGCAGGTTTCAGGGATTGTTAATCATGTCTATGTTGATTTTAATGAGGTGGTTAAGAAGGAACAGATACTTGCGGTTTTGGATACAGCGAATCTTGCAATTGCAATTCGTGATGCTGAAGCCGGAATGATACGAGTGCAAGCTCAGTATGATCAGGCAAAGAGTGATTTTGAACGAAGTCAGAAACTTTACGAAAAAAATTTGATATCCGAACTTGAATTCACTGCGGCAAAGACTCAATTACAATCTTCACTTGCATCGTTTAAATCATCTCAAGTGGCTCTGGAAAGAGCAACGAACAATTTAAAATATGCTGTAATTCGTTCACCGATAAGCGGCAAAGTGATAAACCGGAATATTGAACCGGGTCAGACTGTTGCAGCAAGCTTTTCAACTCCGACATTATTTCTTATCGCAAACGATCTTCGGAGAATGGAAATAAAAACACAAGTAGATGAAAGTGACATCGGCTTGATCGAGGTTGGACAAGATGTCCGCTTTTCAGTTCAAGCATATCCTGAAGAAAAATTTATCGGAGAGATTAAACAGATCCGCTTACAGCCGCAGACAATTCAAAACGTTGTAAATTATAACGTGATCGTTGATGCCGATAACGAAGATGAATTGTTACTGCCCGGAATGACAGCAACAGTTGATTTTATTATCGAACAAAGAGAAGACGTACTGTTAGTACCGAATACAGCACTACGATTTCAACCGACTCAAATAATGATGGATGAATATCGTAAGAATATGCAAAAACAGTTTGAATCTTTACCCGATTCTATTAAAAATCAACGCGCACAACAATTTGGAAATATGGGACAGGGAGGAAGAGGTATGGGGGAACGAAGCGGACAGCCCGGTGGCATGGAAATGGGCGGAAGCAGTCAAAGAAACAGTGGAAGATTATGGTACCTTGATGAAAATGGAAAATTAAATATGATAAGAGTCCGAACCGGTGCTACTGATGGAAAAGTAACTGAAGTCAGCGGAAGAAATATTGAAGAAGGGAAAAAAGTTATAATTGGACTCTCGAAGAAAGAACAGCAATCGCAGCAAGATAATCGAATGCCTTCGAGCACGTTCAGAAGGAGCCCATTTTAAGGTTTGAATATGACTATTATCGAAACAAAAAATCTTAAAAAAGATTATTCGCTTGGAGAAGTAGTTGTTAATGCATTGCAGGGTATTGATCTTAAAGTCGAGAAAGGGGAGTTCGTTACGATTATGGGAGCTTCCGGTTCAGGGAAATCTACCTTAATGAATCTTATTGGCTGTCTCGATGTGCCAACAAGTGGGGACTATTTTTTTGAAGGAGTGAACATAAATTCGCTTTCAAAAAATGAATACGCTGAGATCAGAAATCAAAAGATTGGATTTGTATTTCAAGGATTTAATTTACTTTCACGCACTACAGCATTAGAAAATGTTGAGCTTCCCCTTTTTTATGATAGAAAACATAGAATTAAAAATCCACACCAGCAAGCATTGGATTGTCTTGCAAGAGTTGGATTAAGCGATCGTATTCAGCATGAGCCAAATCAACTCTCCGGCGGGCAGCAGCAGCGTGTCGCAATTGCCCGTGCTCTCGTAAATAATCCTTCAATCATTTTAGCTGATGAACCATCAGGAAATCTTGACAGCCATACGTCAATTGAAGTTCTCTCAGTTTTTCAAGAACTAAACGATCAGGGAATTACAATAATTGTTGTAACACACGAGCGTGACATTGCTCATCACGCGAAAAGAATAATTAAAATGCGAGACGGATTGATTACAAACGATTATCCTGTTGAAAATAGGCTGATTGCTAAAGAATTAATCTTAAAGTGATCATGACTACTGGAAAGTAATTTTTTGTGTCATTCTGAGCGAATCCCGACGTAGTCGGGAGAAGCGAAGAATCTATAAATTAATTAATGCATGAAGAACTATTATGTTTACATACTTACGAACAAGAGTAAAACGCTTTACATCGGTTTTACAAATGATCTAAACAGACGACTGTATGAACATAGAAATAAATTAATCCCGGGTTTTACGAAAAAATATAATATTAATAAGTCACCTTACGCAAAATTAAGTTATGCATAACCCCGCCATTTATGGCGGGGATAAAACTAACACCAAACTCTTGGCTTTAGCCACAAAATAGCCTTGTTTAATGGCTAAAGCCAAAGCATTTGGTGTTAATCTGGTCCCCTACCTAAAGGTCGGGGCAATTGAGTATCACACTGTGCGTAAGGTGATTTAATAAGTTAGTTTATTTTGAAACATTTAATAATGCTGAAGATGCGATTAGAAGGGAAAAGCAGATAAAAGGTTGGTTGAGAAAAAGAAAAATAGAATTGATTGAATCAATTAATCCTGAGTGGAAAGATCTAAGTGAAGAATGGGAATGATTTATGTTTATTGTCATTAGCGGAATGGAGATGCTTCTCCGAAGGAGTCCTTCGGACGCTTCGCTCAGCATGACGAAAAAATTAGTTTAAAAAAATGAAATAGAATTATGAAATGGCAAAATCTTTTTAAGTCTGCTTTTAGAAGTATGCTTCGATCACGCATGCGAAGTCTGCTCACAACATTAGGAATAATCATCGGTGTTAGTGCTGTGATCGTGATGGTTGCAATCGGTCAAGGGGCGCAGAGAGATATTGAGAATCAAATCTCCGCACTTGGTACGAACCTAATAATTATTTATCCCGGTGCGTCAAGAGTAGGCGGGGTAAGTCAAGGTGCAGGAAGTTTTAACAGATTTACAATGGATGATATCGATAAGTTAACAAAAGAAACAACCCTTTTGGAGGGTATATCACCTGTTGTTCGATCAGGCGGGCAGATAGTTGGCGGTGCGGGAAACTGGAGCACCGCAGTGTACGGAGTCTCACAGGATTATCTAATAATCCGAGATTGGAAAATTGAATCAGGTGAATTTTTTACTGAACGGGAGATTCGTGCAAAAAGTAAGGTTGCTGTCCTCGGGCAGACAATCGTAAAAAATCTTTTTACTGATTCGGATCCAATTGGGCAAACTGTGCGGATTAGAAACGTTCCATTTAAAGTTATCGGTGTATTAACCGCTAAAGGGCAAAGTGCAAGCGGAGTTGATCAAGATGATATGATTCTTGCTCCTTCGACTACTGTCTTAAATAGATTAGCCGGGGGAAGGCACATTAGTTATATTTTTGCAAGTGCCGTTTCTTTAGAAAAATTAGAAGATGCGCAAAATGAAATTCGTGCCATATTGCGTGAAGCTCATAAATTAAATCCTGGCGATGATGATGATTTTACGATCCGTAATCAATCAGAAATTGCGGATGCAGCTTCAGAAACTTCGCGAGTACTTACATTGCTTTTAGGTTCGATTGCAGGTGTATCTCTCATCGTTGGCGGTATTGGAATCATGAATATCATGCTCGTCTCTGTAACCGAAAGAACAAGAGAAATTGGAATTCGTTTGGCGATCGGAGCAAGAGAGCTTGACATTATGATTCAATTTCTAACCGAAGCTGTTGTGTTAAGTTTAATTGGTGGACTGATCGGTATTCTTTTAGCTTTTGGCATCGTATATATATTGAATGATTTCAGCGAACTAAGTGCCGTGATAAATCCGGCGATTGTACTGCTTGCATTTATTTTCTCGGGTGCGGTAGGAATTTTCTTTGGATTTTATCCTGCAAGAAAAGCATCAAGGCTGAATCCCATTGATGCTTTGCGGTATGAGTAAGATATACACGGTACTCATACAATCCCCTGATATGATAGTAAAAGTTGATCCGTCAGCTGACGGATGTTTATATTTATCTTGAATTTGAAACTTTCCACATAGTGGCCTGCCACTTAAAGATTTTATTGCCACGGGTGGTGCATTCGCATATAATTCAACAAAAATATTTTGTACAGTAGTGATTTTTAAATGTTTCAGCCCGCCTGCCTTGTGTAGCTGGACTTGGCGGGCAGGTTCATTTACTTGAGAACAATGGTTGTTGAAAATACTTGACGTATTGATTAAGTCCTATCAAAATCGATTCAAGTAAATAGAGAGTGCAGATATTGAAACCTATCCGACTTTCTGGTTATGCTCCAATACAGCTGAATTTTCGTGGCGCCAGGTCTCTCATAGAGGGGTTTGAATGATCAGAAAGAAACCGTTAAAATGGTGTTTCACTTTGAAGATTTTGAATTGTCTTATTGCTGCTGTTGAAAAAACGATTCCCAATTTTCTTTTGATTTCTTTTTCTTCACCATCATTATGACAAGGCAACACAAAATTTAAGGTCCCGTCGGAAATTTCAGGATACTTCTTTGGATTTAGAATATTTCCTTCTGCTTTTACTTCCGTCATTATTCTAAAACGCAGCTTTACAGATGCTTTCTCAACAGTTCTTACTTTGCTAAAATTTTCTTGTTGAGACAAAATAGAAAATAACAAATCTTTTTGCTCTTGAGACATTTCTTTCCCGCTTCGCATTAATCCTTCTTCAACAACTTGAGAAAAAGATTGACGAATTAAATTTTCAATGGCGATTGTCTCAAAGAAACTTCCATACACAAGACAAACTTTTGTTTTTTTATTTTTTCTTCCTCTTACTAAATAAAAAACATCTCTGACTGGCAGAGAGTGAATATCATCACCCACCTTTTCCATTTGCTGTTTAATGATGCTATTTTCGCCAGTAATGATTTTGGAAATCTCCTTACATCGTGACGGAATTGTTGAATTGAAAGAAGATACAGTGTAAGAGTCGCTATCCTTTAATTCAATCAATTCGCCGCCCGTAAAAACAGATTTGTTTTTATTAATTCTAATTGCCATATCAGGAAATACGCCATCGTTTTTACAAGAAAGCAATTTCTTATTGAACGGGAATTCATCTAACTTTTTAGACGTTTTGAAATGCTTTTTGTTCTTGACGATTGACTGAAAGAAATGGTAAATGGAATACATCAGCCCTCAAAGAGATTAAGAGTTTGCAATTTTTTCTTCTTTGAAACTGTCGTATCGGATTTCAAATTCCATATTTCATTAAGGTTTTCGGTGTGAATGAAATCTTTGTAATATTTTTCAACATTATCTGCTTCACGAATATTATTTACTCTATCCTTAATACATTTCACATTTTCAGGGTCAATTTCAATCCCAATGGATTTTCTTCCAAGCTGTTCGGCAACAACAAGCGTAGTACCTGTTCCTGCAAAAGGGTCTAAAACAACATCGCCTGGTTTCGTAGATGATAAAATAATTCTCAGCAAAAGAGCAATAGGAGCTTGTTGCTTGTGGAATCTTTCCCCAGTAGATTTTCTTATTGCTTCATCTCCTGCAAAATAACCCGATGTCAATTCTCTGATATCATCCCAAACATCCGTAACATACACGCCATTATCTCTTTCGTATTTATAATTTGGTGGGAGTGGAGGAGAAATTCTCAAGCGATTAAAAATTCTTGGCGGATCTTTAGTTGCGAACGCAATAATCTGATAATGAATCCCGTATTTTGTATTGCAGGGGACAGCAGAAGTTTTTTTCTTCCAGATAATGAGATTTTGCAATGTCCATCCCGTTTCTCTGAGGCATTTCAAAACATATTCAGTATTTTTTTCCCTTTGCATAAAATATATTGCTCCGCCGTCAGACGTGATTCTATGAACACCTTCACATACTTTAAACATCATTTCCCAATATTGTGCTATGGGAAGATTGTCGTCAAAATAATTATACTCTTTGTTCTGATTAAAAGGTGGGTCTAAGAAGGTTAAATCAATTCTCTCTGAAAAAGGTTTTTCTGAGAGATATTCAAGACAATTTCCTTGGATAATTTTTCCATTACCTACAGGGAATTCCTTTTTATCTTCAGAAAACATCTATGTTGCCTCTTAAAACTTTAATAATCCTTTGTATCGTTCTCTTCTGTAATATACAAAAACTGAAACAATATGGCACTTAACGTCCGACGGTATGTGCCGTAAAGGATTTCGAAACTGCGTCATTATCAACCGAGATAAACTACGATACGAGAAATAGCCTTCGAAAACCTCTGAAACCCTTATCGCATATAGCGTTTGTTGGCTAATGTACATTTTATTTATAATTTATTTGCAATATATTTAATTTTAGAAGAATCTCCATCGTGAAGGTCTTCAGGATTAATTTGGAAATTTCTTGCCGCTCCTTTCTTGAAAAAATCTTGATATAATCGAAACACAATTCTGTCAAGAGTATCAGGACTTTGATTGTAATAAATAATAGTCTCTTCACCGCTTAATTTTCTGGTTGGTGGATCGATCTGTACCTTGATTTTATAATCAGCGCGGTTTTGCCAATAATTTGGTCCAGGATTGCCGTTTAATAATCTCGTTCCATTCTCATAAGCAATATTTACATCGCGGGGAATGTACAAAGAACTTTGTGAAAAAATATTAGTCGAAGCAATAAAGAGAATTGGCAATACCAATAATCGGAAAGTTAAATAATTCATTTCTCTTCCTGAAATTATCCTAAGGTTTAAGTGGATCAAAATTCGAAAGTCTTTTTAAGAAATTCAAAACTTCTTTGTCCCAATAGACCCAATTGTGAGTACCTGGAGTTTCGTGATATTCATACAAAACATTTTTTTTGCGGAGTTTATCGACAAGATTTTTATTCGAGTCTAATAACCCCGTGAGATTATCATCCTTTCCGCAGGCGATATATAAGTAGGGAATTGAATTTGGGTTCGAAATACTGTCGGCTAAGACTAGAACATCATTCTTCAACCAATGATCACTTTTTTTTGCTCCGAAAGCATCCTTTAAACTTTCGGTAAGATTGCCTGGATTAGACTCGATCATCGATGGAAATCGAAATGCCCCGCTGAATGATGCGGCAAAATAAAAATATATTGGATACTTCACTGCGAGTTTCACGGCGCCGTATCCTCCCATTGAAAGACCAGCGATCACTCTACCGTGCCTGGTTGTGATAACACGATATTTTTTTTTAACATTGGGAATAAGTTCTTTTATTATATAATCTTCATAATCACTTTTTTTCTTCGAGGGAGAATTAGTATACCAGCTATTCTTTCCGTCAGGTGTAACAATGATATAATTGAAATCCTTAGCATACTTTACCAGAGAAGTTCTTGTTATCCAATCGTTCTCATTTCCGCTGTAGCCGTGCAGAAGAAAAATCGTGATATATCTTTCTTTGTTTTGCTTATAGTCTTTTGGAAGGATAACATTATATCTCATGTAAGAGTCGACAGCATAAGAAAAAACTGAATCCTTAATAACATCAACATTTTGCTGCCCGAAAGAAATCGAGAACTTTAAAGTGAAAATTATTATTAATAGTCTGATTGAGAACTTCATATATCCCAAAAATTTTTGTGCAATATATGTAAGAATCCAAAATATTTCATATACACATACGGAACTTCAAAAGAATGATTTTAGTTCTATTAGCATCGATGTTTTACAAAATTCTTTCAAGTGAGAAATTATGAAATTTATTATTTCTATATTTATATTATTCACCCTCGCTTCATGTTCTGAAGTGAAAAACCAAGACATATCGAATAAAAAAGTAACAGAAGGAGAAAACGTGAATACTATGTTAGATACAGCAACTTTTGGAGCCGGATGTTTTTGGTGTGTGGAAGCAGTGTTTCAAGAATTAGATGGTGTTCAGTCAGTTGTTTCAGGTTATTCAGGTGGAAATGTTGAGAGTCCGACTTACGATCAAATTTGCAGCGGCAAAACCGGACATGCTGAAGTTTGTCAGATCTACTATGATAAAACAAAAATATCTTTTGAAGAACTTCTTGAGGCATTTTGGAAAAGTCATGATCCAACTACATTAAATCGGCAGGGTGCCGATGTCGGCACTCAATATCGATCAGTAATATTTTATCATGACGAGAATGAGAGGCGGCTTGCAGAAAAATATAAACAAAAGTTAAATGAAGCGAAGGTCTTTGACAAACCGATAGTCACAGAGATCAGTCCATTCGTGAAGTTTTTTCCTGCGGAGGAATATCATCAAAATTATTATAAGGAAAATCCGAATAAACCATATTGTCTTTTTGTAATTCGTCCCAAGCTGGATAAGTTTAGAGAAGTTTTTAAGGAAAAATTAAAAAAGTGAGTTTGACACAATATTTATTAATGTTTATATTTGCACTCCAAAATTTGAGTTGATATACCATTCTATTCAGTAATCTATTAGCTGGGAGTTAGTGGTATTAATTTGAAATATTGATTTACGCTTCACTCCGCGATAGCTCAATGGTAGAGCATGCGGCTGTTAACCGCAGGGTTGTAGGTTCGAGTCCTACTCGCGGAGCTAGAAATAAGACCCCGATAATTTCGGGGTTTTTTAGTTTAAAACTCAGGTTTGAGATGAAGGGCATCTCTAAAAACTTGAATTTGCGAATGCACTTGTGCCTCATTGCTATTATGTGCAGGCATGCCTTCGGCAAAGGACTAAAGTCCGTAGAGATTAGCCCGCCAAATCATAGCCTGCCCCTTCATAGCTATTTTGTGGCGGGCGTTGTCGTGGCAGGTATGTTTTTGTAACCCCACGCTTAAGAGCGTGTGTTAAAATGGTCATTCCCGTGTAAACGGGAATCCAAAAACTTTGAAATTTGAATGGATTCCCACTTTCGTGGGAATGACAAGTTGAATAAGTGTATTATTCACACAGCCTCTTAAGCG
>JAHJVF010000005.1 GCA_018828505.1 Bacteroidota bacterium
AGAATAAATATATTTTTCATTTTTTTCTCCAAATTAAATTAGTTTCCAGTTCTTTTCTATTCTGTTTATGTTTTCCAATAAATTGGTTAGAGGCAAAGGCATTTCACCAAGTTTACTGCCTCTATCTTTCAAGCTAAGAAGCTGAAAATTTAATAAACTATCTTTGGTTGAAGTATCTAGAAATGAAATAATTCTTTGAAATTGCAGGTGCTTTTGCAAAAGATCAAAATATGATAATGCTTTCGGATATATTTTTTTATCTTTAAGAGAATCGGGATTAACAGCAAGCATTTCAGTGAACTTTTCGTGTTCGTTGTATTCTGTAATTATTATTTCACGAACATCTTTTAGTAATTGTTTCCTTTCATTAAAAAGTAACTTCTTTTTCTCTATGCCCCATTTTATCCAAGGTGCGATGAGGCTTGCTATTGCACCACTTACAAAACCAGCTATAGCGCCAATTATTGCAACTAAGATTGTATTTTCCATATAATTCTCAAAGCAATATAACGGTGTTGCTTTTCACCCGTCCGCCCCGAACAACAATGTTGGATTGAAAAGCTACTGCCAATAATTTTTAACAAATTTATTTAATAGAACAATGTTACTTGCAATACTTAACTTTTTCACCAAACCCGAAAATTTGAAAAATGCCGCATTGAAAACGCGGTCGGATGGAAAAGCTGGTTAGGTAGCATTTTCTAAACCAATAATTATTATTTTTTCCATAATGATTTTGAGTTACGAGATATATGTTTTATGACATTTGCGTAAGGAACTTTAATTCTTCTTTCACCAGACTGAGTAAATAGAGACACTAATTTAATAGTATCTGCATTTTTATTAACAATTAAATTTCCCAGCTTGTCCCAACCATTTATCTGTAAATTATTTTTTATTGCTCTACAAAATGTATTAGCGAGAATATCTATTAATTGTAAGCCCATATCGCTATTTGAATTTTTAAAAATAAGACTCTCTCTCAAAATCATTGTTGCATCTAGTAATAATTCATTATCATTTTTTACGATAACTCCCTTCAGGTATTCTGGTACTTCTGCTTTATAAAATCTTTTGAAGTATGAATAATCACCACCTTCTAAAGAAAGTAGTGGTTGTTTCATTGATATTGACTGTAAATACATTGCAACAGTAGTTGACCAATAATCTTCGTATGATATTCTTTTTATATCTTTGGCATCTACAATCCAATTGAAGGCGCCTAATTCAGGGGGATACCGCTGGCAATAATAAAGCGTTGATGTATTCAGAATGCTTTGAATTAATTGAAAAGTAAGAACAGATTGAACATATAATTGATTTGATAAATTTTTTAGAATCCCTTGTAATCGTAATGTATTTTCAATGCTTTCTTTGGAATGCTGTGATGTCAAGTTTGCTGTTAATTTATCAGCTTGTAATTCTTTATGTTTTGAAATATCAGAATCATTGTGCAGACTTAAATCGATGCCAACTATTTCCAGGAGTACATCGTAATTTCGTAATAATTCAATTACACGTGCGACTTGTAATTCTTTTAGTGAAGCTCCTTTTAATTCATCTTTGGTTATATTCCATAGCTTCAAAATACTTTCATATTCTTCAAAAATTCTTTCTTGTTGAGTTTCAGGAATAATTAATCCAGCGACGCACGAAATCGCCACCTTCTTTGATTCAGGATTTGAGAATATTCCAGATTCATCAATGTAGATATTCATAAAATTCTTTGCTACCTAACTTTAAAGAATTTTATTCCGATAGATCGGAATGTTCCATCTGGAAATGAAGAAAAAAATAATATGTTCATAAAAATATTATACTCATCCTGAAAGATCGGGATGTCCACTTCGTTACCATTTACAGACCTGCCTGCTGCAGGCAGGTAAAATTTAGTTGTCCGCAAGCGTGATAAATACGAAACCGCTTCATACATCTATTCCTACTAGCTTGATATCATTCCAATTATTAAAGAATACTATCCAGCGGACTTTTCACTCCTAATGTCGTGTTCAAAACAAAGGGATAAACCATCTAATTTATGTTGTGATTAACTGCAACTAACTTAAATCATTCCTTATTGGAAATCAAGCATTAACGGTTCAGAACCCCGCAGTCAATAGTCAGGCAGCAAGATATTCTCCAAAATCAAATTCAATCTTCTCTTCACAATAAAACGGCTCACCATAAGATTTCCCTATTTGAAATCCGTAAAACTCAGCACGTGCTTTTAGGTAGGTCATAAATTCTGGACGGCTGATGAAGGTCTCCGGTTCATCGTTTTTGGGATTAAAAAACTGTGAGGAGTATGCGTTTATTGCTTCCATTTTCATCTCAAAATAATTTGAGATGTCGTAAATGAACGTCGGCTCAAATGTGTAGCTCTGCATGTAATAAAATAACTTCTTTGAACGATACGGCTGCAAAATTTTTTTATCGCTTTGAAAATTTTTCAATCCCGAAAAAAAGAAAGCTTTTTTAATAAGCTGGGCTGTACTCTCATGATCTGGATGCCTGTCCTTGAAATAAGGAGCAAAAATGACTCTCGGTTTATAAGTTCTAATGGCATCAACGACTTTTTTTAACGATAACTCGTCCGTTTTGATTGCACCATCTTTTAACTTCAAGCAGATTCGAGCTTTGATACCGAGAATATTTGACGAATTTACTGACTCCTTAATTCGCTTCTCTTTGCTTCCTCTTGTTCCTAATTCCCCCTGCGAGAGATCGACAATACCAACTTTCAGCCCACGCTCAACGAGTGAGACGATCGTACCTCCCATTGAAAGCTCAACATCATCCGGATGAGCACCGAATGCAATTACATCGAGTTTTAAAACATCTGATTTTTTTGATTTCATAATGATTTTTATTTTCAAATTATCAAAACCTCAAGTGATAATCCAGAAAACCGACATACTCATTTTCATGATTCACTCATTCATCTGTCAATCGAAGTTTTTGCCCAAAAAGAATTACTTCATCATTCATCCGTCAGCCGACGGATTCCGTATTCGTTGTTCATTATTCCGATTTTAAGAAGTTCTCACAATTATTGGACCCCTTTCACAATTCTATACTCTTTGTTTATATTTGTTCTATGAATCAGATTTACGAAACCGTTATCGGTTTAGAAATTCACGCACAGCTTTTAACCGAATCGAAGTTATTCTGTAGTTGTTCAGCGAAATTTGGTGCGGAGCCGAACACAAATGTTTGTCCAGTTTGCCTCGGTCATCCGGGTGTATTACCTGTCTTAAATAAAAAAGCAGTTGAGTTCGCAATTAGAATGGGACTTGCAACAAATTGTAATATTTCTGAAAGATCTATTTTTGCGAGAAAGAATTATTTCTATCCCGATTTACCTAAAGGTTATCAAATTTCACAATTTGAGAATCCGTTATGTTACAGTGGTTACTTGGAGATCGAATCAGACTCAATTGAAAAAAAGAAAATCGGAATTACGAGAATCCACTTAGAAGAAGATGCAGGTAAATCAATTCACGACCAAGGTGATTCAACATTGATTGACGTAAATCGCTGCGGTGTGCCACTGATGGAAATCGTAAGCGAGCCTGATTTAAGATCACCTCAGGAAGCAGCATTATATTTATCCAAGATCCGTCAAATTGTTCGATATCTTGAAATTTGCGATGGAAATATGGAAGAAGGAAGTCTCCGTTGCGATGCAAATATTTCAATTCGACCGCTCGGTGCAACTTCACTTGGTGTGAAGACAGAAGTAAAGAATATGAATTCGATTAAAAATGTAGAAAAAGCTTTAGCTTATGAAATAGAACGTCAAAGAGAACTTCTTGGGACAGGTGAAAAGGTTGTACAGCAAACCCTTCTATGGAATGCTGATAAACAAATTATAGAGCCGATGCGAAGTAAAGAAGAAAGTCACGACTACAGATATTTCCCTGAACCCGATCTTCCAATTATCGTCGTAAGCAAGGAGTTGAAACAAGAGATCAAGAAAAATCTTGTAGAACTTCCGGATACCCGTAAAGAAAGATTTCAAACTGAATATGAATTACCAAAATATGATGCTGAATTATTGACTGCAGAAAAAGAGATAGCCGATTATTTCGAAGAAGTGACCAAACATACGAGCGACTTCAAATCTGCGAGTAATTGGATTATGACTGAAGTGTTAAAAGTTTTAAATGAAAAAAAGATAAGCGTCCAACAAATACCTATTAAACCAGAATGGCTCGGTGAATTAATCAATCTTGTCAATTCAGGTACGATCAGCAGTAAAATCGCAAAAGATGTTTTCGCAGAAATGTTGGATAATCCGAAAAATCCAACTCTTATTGTAGAAGAAAAAAATTGGATGCAGGTCTCTGATAGCTCATTCATTGGAAGAATTATTGATGAAGTTATTGCTGAGAATGATTCTCAAGTTCAGCAGTATATTGGCGGTAAAGAAAAAGTTTTCGGTTTCTTTGTCGGTGAGGTGATGAAACGAACAAAAGGGAAAGCTAACCCAGCAATCGTAAATGATTTATTGAAAACAAAGCTTGAGAAGCTTAAAAATACCGGTTGATTTTTTTCTTTTTAATTTTTCGGATATAGTCTTCTGATGAATCGATACTATCGACCGGAGTTACTGCTGCAAGATGATATACTAAATCAAACCTGTGAAATTCAAAAAGTCTTCGCAGCTCAATAGCATCCGAAATTTCATTTTGTACAAATTCAATATTTTTGACTGAGGGTTTATTTGTTTTAAATAATCCGACTGTTTTGAAACTAATTTTACTGAATTCATTACAAAGGTGAGTGCCAAGGTAACCGGAAGCCCCTGTAATCAAAACTTTCTTCATGGACATATTTTCCCAAGAACTGTTGCCGCAGATGCGCCCGTAACTCTTGGAATATTCGCTGCATTTCCCGAAATAGTTTCATTAGCAAGAATCGCAAAACAAAGTGCTTCTTTTGAATCCGACGACATGAGTTTACCGTCAACGGTTTTCACTCGGACTCGATTACCGAAATAATGCTGCAGACTTGTAATTAAATATTTATTATTTGCACCACCGCCACTTACAAGCATTTCAGTAATCTCACATTCCTGACGTAAAAACTTTTGATAGTTATAGAAGATTGCATAAGAAGTGAACTCGGAAAAAGTTCTGATGATATCTACTTTCTTCAGATCAGCGATTCCATTCAAAACTTTATCAATGAATTTTTGGTTATAGTACTCTCTGCCTGTGGATTTCGGAGGTTCAGCATCAAGAAACTTATCCAGACGAATTAGTTTATCAAATAATTTTCGATTGACATCACCGCGAAAAGCTGTTTTTCCGTCTTTATCAAACTTCCGCCTGAAAAGTTTTTTCATCAAATAATCTATCATCATATTGCCCGGACCTGTATCAAAAGCTATCACATCTTCTAATTTGCATTTTTTCTTAAGCAGAGTAATGTTCGATATTCCTCCAATGTTAAGCAATGCACGGTTAGTTCGATTTGATCTGAAGGTTATATAATCAAAGTATGGAACTAACGGTGCACCTTGTCCGCCGAGAGCCATGTCGCCTGTTCTAAAATCTCCAACGGTGATAACACCGGTTAATTTCGAGATAACGGACGGGTCGCCAATTTGCAATGTCGCTCTTACCTCACTGCCGAACATACGTTTAGCTTTTGGAAGATGATGAATCGTTTGTCCATGCGAGCCAATCAGGTCAATATCCGAAACTTCAATTCCATACTCACGGCAGATATTTTCGACAGCTTTAGCATATAACTTTCCGATGAGCATGTTCAATTCGCAAATCTGATTGACAGTTCCCCTGTCCTGTAAAGAATTTTCGAGAATAATATCTCTGAGCTTTTGAGGGTATGGATAAGATTTGAAATAAAGTTCTTTGAACTTAGTCCTGACTCCGCTGTTTTCTATCTCGACAAGACTTGCATCAATTCCATCTAAAGAAGTGCCAGACATCAATCCAATAACAAGTTTTTTTCGTTTCTTTGATAATTTAATTAACTTTCGCATAAAATTTTTCGAACCAAATATTAAAAATGAAAATTCTTTTAGGAGCTCATACTTCTATTTCCGGAGGAGTAGATACAGCAATCGATCGTGCAGTGAAAATTAATTGTAACACAATCCAGATATTTACCAAGAACAACAATCAATGGAGAGTCGCTCCTCTTACTGAAGAAACGGTTCGAAATTATAAAAATAAACTTAGATTAACAAAGATTAAGCCCTTGACTGAACTGTCCTTTTCTACCTAACAGAATTTGTTGAAATTCACCGATATCCATTGGATTTGAGGCTTTTTCTTGTTTATTTTTGACGCAAAAGTAAAAGTTAAGTTGATTTTTTGCGAAGAAGATACAATTGGTTCTGGTGCAATATTTAATTCCGTGATAAAAGAAGATATGCATAAGATAAAAATCATTAACCCAACAAATGATATAGATAAAAAATTTAATGAACTAGTCAAACCGTTAGATTCTCAAATCGAAAATCTAAATTCTAAAATTACAAATCTCCGCAAAACCCGTGATTTGCTCTTACCTAAATTGATGAGTGGTGAGGTGGAGGTGTGATATTATAAGGAGAGAAATATGGCTTTTGAAGAAAAATATTTAGACGTTCTACAGAATTTAGAATTCGCAATAGTAAGTGTTTACAAAGCGAATAATGACTTACTTGATCATGAAGTTCAGTCTGCTATTGAAGCTTTAATTGACTTTTATAATGCTGAAGAAATAGGCAGACAACCAAGAGATTTTAAACTATCTGAGGAATCCATTGAAGTTTATGAAAGTGTAAAAGAGATGTGTGAATTTCGATTAGGCAGAGTAAAAAAGGATTTGACAGAGATGGAAATCGAACCAAAACCTTTACAAATGAAAGAACTATTAGAATGTTTAAAGACGATAAAGAATTCGATCATCAAATGGACAAAAAGTGGCGGAAGGCAGGGATATCTGGATTTTGTAAAACAATTTATTCCATAATGCGACAAGTCGCAATGGTTGATGTTTGATGGAAAATGGGAAAAATTATTTAAAAATATCTTGACACAAAAAACAAAAAGTTAACTGACAATACTATAGTGCGACAAGTCGCAATTAAAAATTAAAAATTAGAAATTGAAAAGAAAGAACAGTTAAAAATATTTTGACATAATCCGTCAGCTGACGGAACAAAAAGTTACATGACAATACTATATAATAATATTACAAAAAGTATCTTCAGAAAAGTGAATAAATTATAAAAACAATTTCCCGCCCGCCTGCCTCTTTAGTCTCAAGATGGCGGGCAGGCAGATTTCGCCAATTCACCCCGTTAGATATTTGATTATGAAAGAGATAATGTTATTCATATATGTTTATCTAACGGGGTGAACGCAGAAATACATCAGCGGTAATTAGC
>JAHJVF010000243.1 GCA_018828505.1 Bacteroidota bacterium
ATTCTTTCTAAGTTAAGGCAGCTATATATCAGCAAAAGAGACTCAGGGTAAGTTATTTTAATAAACGGCAAGTTTGCATTCATTCAAAAGAATTTGTATCCTTTAATCGAACAAAAAGAGTTAATGTGGAATACAACTTTGAGTGGGATTCTCAGAAAGCAAAAGAGAATTTCAAAAAACACAAGGTTTCTTTCGAGCGCACTACGGAGATTTTCCTTGATCCCTTTATGTTGTCTATTTTTGATACTAAACACAGTAAAATCGAGGATCGATGGATTACAATTGGGAAGGATTATAATGATGTGGCGCTTGTTGCTGTTCACACATTTCGTGAGATAGATTCCAATACTTGTACAATACGAATTATCTCTACTCGACAGGCAACCAAAAATGAGATTAAACAATATTTGAATAGGTAAAAATTATGAAAAAAGAGTATGATTTTTCAAAAGGAGTGCGGGGAAAGTTTTATCACCTAAAAGTTAATTTGAATCTTCCAATCTATCTTGACAAAGACGTCGCCGAATTTGTACAACTGGTTGCCAAGCGTAAGAAAATCGACCCTCAGACCGCGGCTAATAGAATCATACGAAGCACAAAGCAGGCGGTTCAGGTTATAGAGTGAGAAATATAGCTGTAGAGAAGATATCAACCTCAGCTAAAAAGTTTTTTCAGGACGCTGACTATGGTGAAAACATATCAAATATATTTCCCCGTCCCATTAATTCAAATAGAAATGGTCTATCCCGACGGTAAACGCTTAGTGCTTCGATTCGCAATTACGGTTACGTATTCGTGCCTGCCACGCCAAAGTGCTTTCTCTTATGCGTTACGGCACGCAGGCGTGCCTGTAATTGCAATGAAAAGTGATCCCTCAGCACTAAGTCCTAAGGACCGACAACTACGATTCACCCTGCTTAGCGTCATATCTTACACCAAACATTTACACCCTATAGTATTGTGAACAATATTTTTGTTTTTTATGTCAAAATATTTTAGGAGGTTTTTACCATTTTCCATATTCCATCAAACATCTTCCATTGCGGCTTGCCGCACTATGGACATTGTTACTGTTGTTCTGCTCAGGCACTCTCAGTAACTTGACCAATGTATTATGACTCCTTGCTGACATGATTATCAGAAAAAGACTTTGCATGTTTCCACCATTCTCTGAACTGACTAGTCTGCACAGCATTGCGAAAATACTCAATCTGTTGCTGAGGAGTCATATTTTTGATTTCTTCGTAAATCCGAGTTTGTGCCTCCCGCTTCATGGCGATGCAATCAAACTCCTTCTTACTCTGTTGGCTCATCATAAATTACCTCTTTTGGTGAGATAATCGTTAGAATTCCATATCCATTCATAAGATTGATCTGGTTGTACGCACGCATCTTGTCGAGACGGACAATGGACTGAAGTTCCACGAAACAATTGCATCTGCCCGCGCAACGGTTGCAGCAGCAACGTGAGCCGCATCATCACTCCAGCGTGGTGACACGATCTGTGCTAAAAGATAAGCATCACGCAAGGCAAGGATTTCGGTGTCAACTCAATCCGCTCAATAGCGTTGCTTGGAATAGAAAACAATACTTCTTGGACCCGAGCAGGCGCATTGAGAATCTCTTTCACAACAACTTCACTTACCAAGACCGTAATCCGACTCTGTCGAGCGTAATTTATTATGCGTCTCGAATCCTCTTCAAATTCAGTATCAAAATATCCTCCAATGACGGAGGAGTCGAGAAAAATCCGTTCCCTTCTACTAATTGCCATTTTAAATCTTTAACGTTCGCATCTCATATTAATATACAAAATTGTGTACGTTTACGCTTAACGGTTTCGATGTATGTGAAATCCCACATTAGACAGGAGGTACTTCGTTTAGCCAACCAAGGATGAAATGATAGATGCAGTATACACTTAAAATCTAAATGAGAGATTCGGTATTGTCAAACTTATTTACGTAGTTCTTAAGCTCGAGTGTAACTATCGCAGCCTTAGAAGTTGGTTCGAAATTCGGTCTCTTGCACGGCGGATTGTATTTATAACAAAAAAATCTTTAAGATTGAGAAAAATCGGTTGGAAAATTTCAAGATGTTCAAGGTTCAGAGTATTTATTAATCTTTACGTTTAATGGAATGTTCCAAAGAAATCTCATTCCCCCACGTATTTGCAAAAGAAATTTCGTTCATCGGTTTTCTGTTTTTTGGTGATGAGGATTGTTGTTTCAATCGTTCATCTGTGAAAAATTCTTTATCAAGATATCCGAAAGCAACTACAGCCACAGGTTCATAATCATCGGGTATATTGAAAGTCGTTCTTGCTTTCTCGCTTGAGAATCCGCCCATTTGATGTGAGTAAATATCAAGTGACATTGCCTGAAAGACCATCGACGCAACTGCAAGTCCGACGTCATGAAATGCATGGCGATTGAGAGAATTATCGTGATCGAATTTCTTTTTTGCAACTGATAGAACTAATGCACCGGCGTTTTTTGCCCACTCGGCGTTTTTCGGAGAGAGACAACTAAGTAATCTTTCAAATGAAGTTTCATCAGTTCTATTTGCGACAATAAATCTCCACGGCTGTTCGTTAAAACTCGATGGAGCAATTCTTCCCGCTTCCAATATTGCAAGTAATTTTTTATCAGTTATAATTTTAGCTGAAAACTCTCTTGGACTGAATCTATTCGTTATTAAGTCATGAACTTTATATTCTATCGATGTGTCAATCATTAGTTGAATTTATTTCCTTTCTTTTCTTTAATGATCGAGCTTGTGTAATAAGTGTGTTTGTCATTTCGATCCCGACTTTGTCGGGAGAGAAATCTTTGATTTTAATTTTAATTAGATTTCTCAGTCGTCCGTCAGCTGACGGACTCCTTAGAAATAACATTCTCGGGTTTTTACACAGTCTCGGTCTTACTATACAAACAATAATTTTTATGATAAAAGTTTCTTTTGAATATTTTCGAATTCAAAATTCGGTATTTTGCGGCTAATTAAAATTAAAGGCCTGAATTCATACATAATTAATTAGAACGCTTCAACGCAGATTAATTATAAATCCAGATATATAAACTCAAAAAATCTGTCAATTGACGAACTAAACTCAAGATACAAGAAGTGGCAAAATTCAATATTTAATTAATTATTTTGAAATTAGGTTTTTGAATTTGTTTGGAATTTCGGATTTTGACATTAGTATTTAAAATCTTCCTAATTTCAGTAAAGGAATTAATTATCGTGAATAAATATGCATTAATAACCGGTGCAACATTTGGAATCGGATATGAACTTGCAAAACTTTTTGCTGCTGATGGACATAATTTGATCTTGGTTGCAAGAAATAAAAATAGACTTTCAGAAATATCAAAAGAGTTAATCGACAAACACAACATTTATGTCCGAATAATCGAAAAGGATTTATCTCTTCCAAATTCAGCTAAAGAGGTCTTCGAGGAAATCAATCAGGAAAATCTTGAGGTAGAATGCTTGGTGAACAACGCAGGCTTCGGTAATCACGGAAAATTCTGGGAGACCGATTTGAAAACAGAATTGGATATGATCCAATTAAATATTACTTCGCTCGTACAATTGACAAAATTATTTCTCCCCAAAATGATCGCAAATAGAAGTGGTAAAATTTTAAATGTTGCATCAACCGCTGCATTTCAACCCGGACCTTTTATGAATATCTATTACGCAACAAAAGCATTCGTGCTTTCATTTTCAGAAGCTCTCGCCAGTGAGCTTAAAGGGACTGGTGTTTCAGCAACTACTCTTTGCCCTGGACCTACAAAAACAGAATTTCAATCACGTGCAGAAATTAATAACACACGATTAGTGAAGACAAGAATAATGAGTTTCATGTCTTCTGAAAAAGTTGCAAAAATCGGTTACAACGGATTAATGAATGGAAAAAGACTTGTCATTCCGGGATTATTGAATCGAATCGGTGTTACTGGAGTTAAATTTGCACCTCGAATATTAACAACCTCGGTAATTCGTTTACTCAATAACGACAAGTAAATTCTATGTGTTTAATTTTATTCGCTAAAAAATTTCATCCAAGATATAAATTGATTCTTGCCGCAAATCGTGACGAGTTTTACGATCGTCCCTCAACTGCAGCAGGCTATTGGAATGATATTCCAAATTTACTTGCAGGAAAAGATTTGAAAGCTAACGGAACTTGGCTTGGAATTACAAGACAGGGAAAAATCGCTGCGGTTACAAACTTCAGGGATTTTTATTCCCAGAAAGAGAAAACGGAATTCAAATCACGCGGTAATCTCGTAACGAAATATTTAACAGAAAATTTTTCACCAAAGGAATTTTCAACTTACTTATCGATTCACGGAATCGAGTATAATGGATTCAACTTGATATTTGGAACCCCGGATGAGCTTTATCATTATTCAAATATCACTAATGCAACGACAAGGGTTGAAAACGGAATTCATGGACAGAGCAATCACTTACTTGATACACCTTGGCCTAAGGTTCATTCTGGCAAGCTAAGATTTCGTAAGATACTCTCAACGGATGAAGTTTCAATTGACGAGATTTTTAATCTGCTATCTGATGATAAACAATTTGATGATGAGCTTCTTCCAGATACAGGTGTAGGTTTAGAATACGAAAGGGTTTTATCTTCGATATTTATTAAGAGTCCAATTTATGGGACGCGATCATCTACGGTAATTACTATTAATATGGAAGACAAAGTTCAATTTGTTGAGAGAACTCATGATAATCAGAATGGAGGTTTAACTTTTATAAACCACGAATTTCAGATTGAGAAAATGGCCTGAGTTTACCGAAAAGTAATCTGCCAAGGTGGGCTTCGTGAACCTTGGAGTCCTCGCCTGCCTAAATATCTTCAAACGTGGCGGGCAGGTTAGTGACTTAGTGGCAAAAAAAAATGCGATAATAATTGAAATTTTAATACAATGCCACGAAGACTCGAAGGCACAAAGACACACAAAGGGATTTTTGAACAGTCCCGTGGTTCTCTCTTCATTCAATTTTCTGCGGCTCGTGCATGTACCACTCGATTTTTCCGCAGTTAACACACATGAGAATAATTGCGGTTCTATTTGCCCAATCGAGTCCAAAGAAAGTTAAACCTGGAGTATTAAGTAAGATTTCTCTTTTCTGAAATCTTTGACCGCCACAATGTGCACAAGATATCTGTTTTCCATTTACCGAATACAAATCTGGTGCTTCAGAGATTTGTTTTTCCGTTTTGTCGAATAATTTCATAATTGTTTTTACTCAATTGATAAAAAAAAAATTCTCTTCTATTTCAAATAAATTCGATTTCGTGCCAGGGGTCCAAGATTTTCAGAAGGATTCACAGTTTAGGTAACAGTATCAAGTATTCCGACCTCAATTCTTGCCCAACCTCTTTTTGGACTTTGGTAGTTGAAAGAAAAAAGTATGAAGCTGAACTGAAATTGGGATTCGTTCTCTGTTCAAAACAATTGTAGTTATACTCCAATCGGGTAAGGTAAAAATTACTCCAAAAGGTTTATCCCAAATTAGGTTCTCATGTTCGGTTTTAACATCTATTTTAACTTCGTAAACGTATGCTCGAACATTATCCGGGTCTATTTTTTCACCCTCTAGCTTACTACGGGTTTCACTCATATACTTGGGAATAATATTGACTAACCTGGTTTCAGTAAATAGGGTTAGTAAAGGAGGAGCCGAGTCTCGATGAAGTTCTTGTGCACATACAAAATTAATTAGTATTAAAAAACTGACAAGAGTTTTCATATCCTTCAAAAGTAACTTATATAAAGATTACTCTTTTCACAACAGTTCTTTAGATAATTCAATTTATTTGCTAAATTTATTATAGTTATTTTGATTAAGATTAAAATGAAATTATTTAAAAGCGAACTATTATCCATTAAAGAAGCCAGCGAGTGGGCTTCAAGCTATTTAAACAAAGATGTCACTACATCGAATATTGCATACTTGGTTAATTATGGTAGGATTAAAAAAATTGGTCAAAACGGAAATATTTTTGTCAATAAACTTGATTTGATCAAATACTACGAATCCTTCAACGGCAGAAGAGAAATTGAGTGGAAAGAAAAGTTGGGTGCTGATTTGAACTGGAAATTATCTTTTGACAATCTCAAAGAAGCCGATACAACAAAACATGTGCACAGATTACATCCATACAAGGGAAAATTCATTCCACAATTAGTTGAATATTTTTTAGACGATCATACAGATGATTTCAAAAAGGAAATTTATTTCCATCGAGGGGATATTTTGCTCGATCCATTTTGCGGATGCGGAACTGCATTGGTGCAGGCGAATGAACTTGGTATGCATGCAATTGGAATAGATGTTTCTGCATTTAACTCATTAATCAGCAATGTAAAAATTGAAAAACACAATCTATCTGAACTTGCAAGTGAAATAAAAAAAATAACAGTCGCACTTAAACAATTTCTTGCAAATTCACATACAATAGAGTTTGAAAATCTTTTAATAGGAAAACTAAACAAATTTAACAGCAAATATTTTCCTGCACAGGATTATAAATACAAAGTTAAACACAAAGAAATAAATGAGGATAAGTACGGAGAAGAAAAAGAAAAAGAATTTTTGCCTCTTTATTGGAATTTGATCAGACAATATGAAATAAAATTAAAGCAAGAGAGATTAGATTCATTTTTAGATAAATGGTATTTGAAACATGTTCGTGATGAGATTGAATTTATATTTAGCGAAGTAAAAAAAATAAAGAATCATGATGTTAAGAAAGTTATCAGCATAATATTAAGCAGAACGATTCGCTCTTGTCGTGCAACAACGCACGCTGATCTAGCGACCTTGAAAGAACCTATTACAGCGATTTACTATTGTTCAAAACATGGCAAAATTTGTAAACCTTTGTTTTCTATTTTAAAATGGTGGCAAACATATTCTACTGATACAATTAAACGACTCTCGTATTTTGATAAATTACGAACACAAACCTTCCAAATTTGTTTAACAGCTGACAGTAGAACTATTAACATATTCGAACAGCTCGAAAGGAAGAACCCAGCATTTGCCAATTTGGTCACGAAGAAAAAAATAAACGGGATTTTTTCTTCGCCTCCATATGTCGGTTTAATTGATTATCACGAACAACATGCTTATGCGTATGATTTGTTTGGATTTAAAAGAAATGATGAATTAGAAATCGGCCCGCTAAATAAGGGTCAAGGAAAAGAATCGCGTGAAACCTACATCACAGGGATTGCAGATGTATTGATTAACTGTAAAAAGTTTTTGTCAAAAGATTACAATGCCTTTCTTGTTGCAAATGATAAATACAATTTGTATCCATCTATTGCCGAAAAATCAGGAATGAAAATAGTAAATCAATTCAAACGACCAGTACTAAATCGTACAGAAAAAGATAAAGGGGCTTACTCAGAAATAATATTTCACTTAAAGAGAAAATAAATCATGAATAAAGATAAAATAATCTACCAATTATCAGTGGAGGATATTCTCACTGTAATTAAAGATAATGATATCAGAATAAAAATTAAGGAAGAGGATATTCACTTTATTGAGGAAAAAGTGGGTGATATAATTGATTGGCGCGGTGCAATTGAATTTGCTTTATTCGAATTGATTAAATCTAAGAAAAAATAAAGTAAAATCGTGCCTTTAAGTAAAAAACAAAAAGAACATATCACTAAAACTATAATGATTTGTTTGCGTGAGAAGTTCAAAAACTATGAGCCTGAAACAGATTATATGCCCTTCCACTTTCGGTTACTTGGTAAAGATAGAATGGCTTTATTTTCTTTTATTCAGTCATTGAATACAACTTTTGGAACTTCCATATACGAACCTGTCGCTAAGGAAATTGCAAAGGGAATATACAAAGAAGTCTACTCTCAATTTACTTTAGGGAACATAATTACTCGAGATGCGCAAACGGAAATTCAAAAAATTATGAATGAACTATCTGTTGGTGGGAATGTAAACAAAGTGGAGGAAACAAAAAGAATAAGAAAAGTTGCACAGACTGGAGAATTACATAAACTTAAATCAGTGAAAGTTGATTTATACCTTGTTTCCAGAGCTAATGAAGTATTTATGTTTGACTTGAAAACAGTCAAACCAAACAAAGGCGATTTTATATCTTACAAAAGAAATATGCTTGAATGGTTAGCAGTTTATTTTTATCAGCATCCAAAAGCGAAGGTAAATACACTTATTTCAATTCCCTACAATCCTTACGAGCCAAAACCATACAAGCGTTGGACAATGAAAGGAATGTTGGACTTAAAAAAGGAAGTAATGGTTGCAGAAGAGTTTTGGGACTTTCTATCGGGTGAAGGCACTTACCTCGATTTGCTTGATTGCTTTGAAAAAGCAGGAATTGAATTAAGACCTGAGATTGATAATTACTTTTCTCAATTTCGCACAGAAGCCAAGAAATAATTTCCATATTTTTTAGATAACACTTTTCCATGCTCAAAGTAAACGAAATATTTTATTCTATACAGGGGGAATCAAGCTATGCAGGTTTACCTTGTGTATTTATTCGATTGACCTACTGCAATCTGCGGTGTACCTACTGTGATACTGAATACGCTTTTTATGAAGGTGAAGATTTGTCGATTGATGAAATCATCAGTGAGATAAAGAAGTATAAATGCAATATAGTCGAAGTCACCGGCGGTGAACCGTTGATGCAGAAAGAATCTTTCGAACTTCTAAAAAGATTATGCGATCAAAGCTTTGACGTTCTTCTTGAAACAAGCGGAAGCATTTCAATTGAAGAGGTAGATAAGAGAGTAAAAATTATCATGGACTTAAAAACTCCATCAAGCGGAATGATGGAGAAAAACTTGCTCACCAACCTCAACTTCTTAAAATCGTCTGACGAAATAAAATTCGTAATAGCAGATCGAGACGATTACGACTGGTCAAAACAGATAATTCAGAAATTTTATTTAGCTGAAAGATGTTCAATTCTTATGGGCTGTGTCTTCGGCAATCTTCAACCGGTTGAGTTGGCAAATTGGATTCTTCAGGATCAACTCAACGTCCGATTTCAATTGCAGCTTCATAAATACATTTGGGATCCTGTCAAACGCGGTGTATGATCCTAAAATTACATTTAAGTTTGTGTGAATATTTTTAACCTAAGAGAAATACACGTTGAAATTTGGAACTTCAAATCTTCAATTTTCAATTTGAAATATGCAATTTTGCGTGCTTTCTTTACTTTTTGAAAATTTATTCTAAATTGTAACACAGAACATTAATCCAATCTTTTATAATTAAGACATTAATAACAATAATCAGAGGAATTTATGGTTAAGATTTCAGAAGAAATTCTAAAGAAAAAGATAATTGTAAGGAAATTGAAATTAGATGATTACGAGTCATTGGTTGAACTTCAATTGAGCTGCTTCCCCGGAATGAAGCCGTGGAGCAAAAAGCAGTTCGAAAGTCAAATCACAATTTTTCCTGATGGACAAATTGGGATTGAATGTGATAATAAGTTAATCGCTTCCTCAACGAGTTTAATAATTGACTTCGATTTCTTTGGCGAAAAACATTCTTGGAAAGAGATAAGCGATGCCGGTTACATTAGAAATCATTCTTACGATGGAGATACACTTTACGGAATTGAAATCATGGTTCACCCGGATTATCGGGGGATGAAGCTTGCCCGTAGGTTGTACGATGCTCGAAAAAAATTAGCGCAAGAATTGAATTTAATGCGAATCGTAATCGGTGGAAGAATTCCCGGCTATGCCGAAGTAGAAGAGAGAATGACAGCCCGTGAATACGTCGATAAAGTAATGAAAAAAGTTATTTTCGATCCCGTGCTCACAACTCAGTTGGCAAATGGTTTTGTTTTGAAACGAATAATTAAAAATTATCTCGACTCAGATAAACAATCTGTTGGATATGCTACTTTTCTTGAATGGCCTAATCTTGATTACGAGCCCGATCCATCAAAACGATATAATTCTGCAAAACCTGTTAGAGTTTGTGCTGTTCAGTATCAAATGCGAATGATCCACAACTTTGAAGAGTTCGGTACACAATGTGAATATTTTGTTGATGTAGCTTCTAATTACAAAAGTGATTTCGTTCTCTTCCCGGAAATATTTACCACACAGCTTTTATCCTTTATTGATGCGAAAAGACCGGGAATTGCGGCGCGGAAACTTGCCGAATATACTCCTCAGTACATTGAGCTTTTTTCAAACCTTGCGATCAAATATAATATCAATATCGTTGGCGGTTCACAATTCGTTTTAGAGAATGAGCGATTGTTCAATGTTGCATTTTTATTTCAAAGAAATGGTGAAATTGGAAAGCAATACAAAATTCACATCACACCGAATGAAAGAAGATGGTGGGGTGTTGAACCTGGAGATAAAATTGAAGTGTTCGAAACCGACAAAGGAAAAGTCGCAATTCAAATCTGTTATGATGTTGAGTTCCCGGAACTTGCCCGTATCGTCGCTGAGAAAGGTGCACAAATAATTTTTGTTCCATTCTGTACCGATGAGAGGAAAGGTTACTTACGTGTCCGTTACTGTGCACAGGCGAGATGTATTGAAAATCATGTTTATACTGTACTCGCGGGGACAGTCGGAAATTTACCCGATGTAGAAAATATGGATGTTCAATATGCACAATCGGGGATTTACACTCCGTCGGATTTTGAATTTGCACGCGATGGTATCGCTGCGGAATGTCAACCGAATATCGAAACAGTTGTGATTCATGACATAGATTTAGAAGTTGTCAAGCGTCATAAAAAAACCGGTACAACATTAAATTGGCAGGACAGAAGATTGGATTTATATGAATTGAAATTGCTGAAACAGTAAGCGTAACAAATTAAAAATTTATTCCTTATTGGGAAAGTTTCCATCCCGACTCGTCGGGATGGAAACTTTTTCAATGTTACAAAAAAATTAATCCGACCCTATAAATCACGAAGCAAACTAAGAACGCAATTGCAAGAGGGAGTATGTTTGAGATCAATGTCCACTTAATGCTTTTTGTTTCTTTCCAAATCGTCCAGGTTGTAGTTGAACAAGGATAGTGAAGAAGTGAAAAGAACATCAAACTAATTGCAGTAAGAATCGTCCATTCATTTTGCAGGAACAATTCTTTCAACTGATCCATTTCGAGTTCCATCATTCTTGTGCTGGCTGAGTATGCCATAATGATTGTCGGAATAATAATTTCGTTTGCTGGAATTGCGATAATATATGCAAGCAAGATCACTCCATCCAAACCGATTGCCTTTCCAACCGGCTGAAGAACATTCACTGCATAAGCCATCAAAGAAACACCATCGATATGAATATTTCCGAGCAGCCAGATCAATCCACCTGCGGGAGCTGCCATCACGATAGCTCTGCCAAGTACAAAAATTGTTCTATCAATTAATGACCTGTAAAGAATTCTTAAAATCTGCGGTTTACGATAAGGCGGAAGCTCTAACTTAAATGTAGACGCTTCTCCTTTCAAAACAGTTGTACTTAAAAATTTTGATACGATTAGAGTAACTAAAACTCCGAATAAAGTTACACCAACAACTGTCGATGCGGCAACAACTGCCGAGATTTTTTCGGGAAAAGAAGCCGCAACAAAAACCGATGCAAGCATAATGATTGTGGGCCAGCGTCCGTTGCAAGGGACAAAGTTATTTGTGATAATTGCAATCAATCTTTCGCGCGGCGAATCGATAATCCGGGTTGATACAACACCGGCAGCATTGCATCCAAAACCCATTCCCATTGTAAGTGCTTGTTTGCCGTGTGCACCCGACCATTTAAAAAGCCTGTCTAAATTAAACGCAACTCGCGGTAAATATCCGGCATCTTCAAGAAATGTGAAGATGGGGAAAAATATCGCCATCGGCGGAAGCATAACAGCAATAACCCAAGCCAATCCACTATAAACTCCGTCGATTAAAAATCCCGTAAACCACCACGGCGAGTGTAAAGTGTGAAAAAGAATTTTTAACTCTCCTGCAAACCAGAAGAGTCCATCTGCAATCATTTTAGATGGATAGTTAGCCCCTGTAATCGTTAAGAAAAAAACTCCCGCTAAGAGCAAAAGCATCACAGGAAAACCGAGATACTTCGAAGTTAGAATTCTATCGAGAGTAACATCAAAGTTTTGGAATTTTGAATCAGTTCTAATTATTGCACGCTTAGAGATTTTGTCTGCATCGGTGTAAATTGATTCGACGAGATCATCGCTCACAGATTCTCGTACCGATTCATCAGCCTGGTCAATGATCTCAAGAATATTCTTTATCTGTAACTCTTTAGTGCTCATATTATGCGCTTTCTAAAACCTGCCTGCATACCTCCGGTATGTAAACTGGCAGGCAGGTTGGGAGATCGAAATTTTCTCCGTCAGCCGACGGATCCGTTTTCTTCGATGAGAGAATTAAAATTTCCATCTATAAGTGCTTGCCGAATCTTTTCATCCCCTTCGATCAATCGGATTGCAATCCACTCTGCATTATGTATGCCCAAAAACGTTGATTCAATAAGAGGAACCAACTGATCTAATTTTTCCTTGAGCTCTTTTTTGAAATCAATCTTTCTAGGATTTGGAACTATTAATTTATTTGCCACCGAATCAATCATTTCAAGAAGTTCGTCCAAACCTTTTCCGCCGCGTGCATTTGTGGGTATAACAGGAACACCTAAATCTTTTTCAAGCATTTTTCTGTTTATTTGAATTCCTTTTCGTTCAGCTTCGTCGATTAAGTTGCAGCAGACGATAACTCGATTTGTTATTTGTAAGATTTGAAGTACAAGATTTAAGTTTCTCTCGAGAGAAGTTGAATCAACAACAACAACTGTCACATCGGGTTTCCCGAAAAGAATAAAGTTTCGTGCAATCTCTTCATCCTCCGAAGTCGAAAGAAGCGAGTATGTTCCGGGCAGATCAATCAAAAGATAATTCTGATTTTTGTAAAGGAACTTTCCTTCAGCACGTATAACCGTTTTACCGGGCCAATTTCCGGTATGCTGTTTTAATCCGGTAAGCTGATTGAAGACAGTACTCTTTCCGGTATTCGGATTTCCTGCCAAAGCAATGATTTTATGATCTCTGTTTGAAATCAAACCAATCTGATAAAGATTTGGTTGATTTTTTATACTTCCTAATTTTGGATTTCTAATATTCGTCACATTCGCTCTGAATTTAATTCAATAGAAATATTTTCTGCTTCTTCTCTTCGCAATGCGATGACAGTTCCGCGAATATTGTAAGCGGTCGGATCGCCGAGAGGACTTCCAAAAGCAATACTTACTTTGGTCCCGGGAATAAATCCCAAGTCAAAAAATCTTCTCCGGTTCTGACCATTAATACTTATCTCTTTAATAATTGCGGTTTTGCCCGCTGTTAATTCAGATAATTTTTTTTTCATTTCTTCGACTTCACTTCAACAGGGATTTTTACGAGGCAAAAAGCCCCCTCAAAATCATTTAAAAACAAATTTCAATTTTTTGTCATTCCACCAGGGAACTTGATATGTTGGTAATGTTTCAATCCAATCTTTTAGTACAGGGATATAACTACTC
>JAHJVF010000244.1 GCA_018828505.1 Bacteroidota bacterium
ATATTAACAAAAAGTGCTTAATGATGTCTCTTTTTACATCTTTTCACAGTTAAGATCATCGCGTAATCTTTAAAAGCTTAAAATTAAGTTGACGCTAATGCGCTAAAAGCGGGACTGAAACCAAGGTCTAATTTTTCTTCTTCATAAATTACTGGTAAGGGTACTTCTGTTCTCACAATCAATCCTGCTTTTTTTAATTCATAAACAAGAGCAGCCACATAAACCGATTCAAGTAACCCCGGTCCAAGAGCATTATACACCTTAAAAATTGCACCTCTGATGATAGGGGATAGTTCGTTTTCGGTCATAATGTCGTAAAGATAACAACTTTCACATCTACCTGGCGGTAGACAGGCTATTAGCGGTAGAACCAATAAAAGCATATGACTTGCTTGGTAGAAATATTGCAACTTTAGTTGATGATCACAAAAAAGAAGGACATCACTCAGTCACTTTTAACGGAGAAACTTTACCGAGTGGTGTTTACGTTTTTGAACTGAAAGCGAACAATACAATAAAACGAGTTAAAGGAATTTTGTTGAAATGAACTTAGTCTAACATAGTGCGGCAAGCCGCAATGTAAGATGTTTGATAGATGCTGGAAAATGGAAAAATCATTTCAAATATCTAGACATAAAAACAAAAAGTTACATGACAATACTATAAGTGTTAACAAGCCCGACTTTTATTGTGAAAATTCAAGTATGAAAAGTTGGGCTTGTTAGAATGAAATCCACATTCTATACTCCCAATTCTGCACTCCGCACTCCGAATCCCACATTCCGCATTAGGCAGGAACTCTTTCACGTCAATATCTGTTATGACATTAGTTGTTATAACATTTAATATAAAGGAGAAAAAAATGAAAAAATTACAACTAATCGCTATTTTCTTTTTGGCAGTTTTTTCAATGAGTTTTGCTCAAACAGAATGGACATTCGATAAAGCACATTCTAAAATCGGATTTTCCGTAACACATCTTTTGATTGCTGAAGTAGATGGTTTCTTTAGGTCGTTCGACGGCAAGATTGTCGCAAAAGGAGATGATTTTGAGAATACCGAGATCGAATTTTCTGCTGACGTCAATAGCATCTTCACAGCTAATGAACAAAGAGATGCTCACTTGAAGTCGGATGACTTCTTCAACGCTGAAAAATATCCAACTATGACATTCAAAAGTAAATCATTCAAAAAAGTTGGAGATAAGAAATATAAATTAGTCGGCGATCTTACTATACGTAATTTCACAAAAACTATTGAGATGGATGTTAAGCATAACGGTACGGTAAAAGATCCTTGGGGAAATATAAAAGCTGGTTTCACAATCAAAGGTGAAATAAACAGATTTGATTTTGGATTGAAGTGGAATGCGGCAATCGAAGCCGGAGGCTTAGTTGTTGGCGAGACTGTTGAACTTGATATTAAAATCGAGTTAGCAAAGAAATCCTAATGAAGTTGGAAGACGAAATCAAGCAATCTAAATTTCGTAACGAATATCATAAGCTTGCCGTGAATATTCTATATACTCACGGCTGGCTTATCGCTCATCAGTCAAAATTATTTCAGGAGTACGATATCACCTCACAACAGTATAACATACTTCGAATATTGCGTGGACAATATCCCAACCCGGCAACTATAGCGCTTCTCAGAGAAAGAATGCTTGACAAAATGTCCGATACCTCACGTCTGGTTGAAAGACTTAAAGATAAAGGTCTGATTGAAAGAAAAATTTGTGATGAAGATCGTCGCAGAGTTGATGTCATCATCACGAATAATGGTTTATCACTTCTTGATAAGATGGACGAGGTTGTAGGTGAATTTGAAAAACTATTTACCAATCTGACAAAAAGTGAAGCAAAAACTTTAAACTCTCTTCTTGATAAAATGCGAGACTGATTATCTATGTATACCCTCCCTTTTAAAGCTGTCTAAATTCTTCCAGTTATTGGCAAGCCAAACGACTGACTACGCTCCGATATCCGTGCCATAAAGCATTGTTTTCGGAGCTTCGTCAGTTGAAACTGACTATGCTTTTACTGAAGCTTTGTCAGTTAAAATTCTTTTTTTGAGTATGGCTTTACCGGAACCGGTTTTCAAATATTTTTCAAGTTCTCGAGCTTTATTTTCAGTCTTAACAGCGATGTAAGCTTCGAGGGAAAATGGTTTGTAAGGTTTGGTTGATTTAGATAATCCCGAATTGTGTTCTTCCAATCTTGTTTTTAGATCATTGGTCGAACCAATGTAAATAAAATCTTTTATTATACTTTTTATTATGTATACGTACCACATAATAATATCAAAGTTTGGCCTGCCAAACGAAGTTGAGCGAAGCGACTGACTACGCTCCGATATCCGTGCCATAAAGCATTGTTTTCGGAGCTTCGTCAGTTGAAACTGACTATGCTTTTACTGAAGCTTTGTCAGTTAAAA
>JAHJVF010000245.1 GCA_018828505.1 Bacteroidota bacterium
GAATAAGTATTTTCTTTGTATCGAGTTCTTATTTCATCGGGAATTGTAATTACATCCGGATCATTGACCGCATCATCCACATATTTTCCTGGAAACCAATAGTCAAGCCGCAATCCAAAATTCAAAATCATTCCGCTGAAATTAATGTTGTCCTGGGCGTAAATTGCACCATTAGCCGGGAAGACTTTATAAATATCATTGTTCAATCCCATCTCCCCGATCCATGGCTTGTAAATATCAACCAATTGCATTTCACGAAAACTGAGATCAAATCCGGCTTTGAATTTGTTCTTTTCATCAAAGTGACTTGTTACATCCCCGCGTATGCTATATTCTTCAACATGATGATCATGCCAGGTGAATGGATTGCCGTAATCCCAAAAACCATCACCGGGAATTACTCCGATAGTATCACGATTTGGGTTATAATACTCTATCGGAAAAGTTGTAATGTCTTTAGGTTCTCTGTATTCTTTCCAATCAAGTCCGTTTGCATCCGCTCGAAGTTTAGTGAAGTAGCGGGACATTTTAATTTCATAAAATGTTTTTGCGTTTAGCGTATGTGTATAAGAAATGATATGATATTGATTGTTATGAGTGTAAACGTTCGCATTGTCTAAATTGTATTGGAATGGATACTGGTAACCTGGACTTGGTTCAACGTATTCCAAATTTGACTGCAACGATTGTGAGTTCTGATTGATATTTACAGATTGATTGAAAGAATAGGCTAATTTAATCAACGGACTGATCTTGTAAGTCGCCTTTCCAAGCCAGAACCAACTATTCTCCTGACGAGGAGCGAAACGTGTTCCAAAAAATGTCGATGAATTTAGTTGCCTGGCTGTGTTCCTAAAATAACCTTGAGTAATCCCATCCGAGATTCCCATATAAAAATTTCCGAAAAGACTTACTGAACCAGGAATTTTTAAACCGAGTGCAGGGAATAAATAGCTTGTGATGGGTTCAGGCCCGCTTAAGCTTGCTTCAACAATATCGATATTAAAAGTGGAATATGAATTTTTGTTGAATCCTAAATTATCTCTTTTCCAGCTTAACGATCCTTTATATTCATTCCCCCCTTCTCTTGTTCTGACATTCACAACTCCTGACGTTGCCTGTCCGTACTCAGCATTATAGCCGCCAGTAATTACTTCAACCTCCTCAATCGAGGAGGCACTTAATTGAAGTCCGAAACCGGTTCCGGATAACGGATCTTGAATTGAAACACCATCAAGCAGAAAAGCATTTTCATATGCTCTCCCGCCGCGAATGTGAATAGCATTATCAGAATAAACTACCCCAGCTTGCTGAGTTACAACATCTTTTACATTTTCAATTAGAGCGACTTCAATATCTTCTCTAGTAATCAATTTTTTGCTTTGGGTTTCCTCTATGTCAAGCATTGGTCTGTCTCCAACGACAACAACATCCCGGTCGAGCGTTAAAACAGTTTCTTCCAATTTTACGTTGAGTACTTTTCTTTCACCTTCTGCGATCTTAACTCCGGTAAACTGAACGAGCTTGTAACCAATCAATGAAACTTCAACTGTATACGAACCGGGATTAATATTTCTAATTGTGTAATTCCCATTGATATCAGACGCAGCACCGTAGTAAGTTCCTTTTATGATTACGTTCACTCCGGGTAAGGTTTCTCCTGTTTTTGTATCAGTAATTTTTCCAGATAGCGTGGCTTTTTCCTGAGCAAAAGAAGATGAAACGTAAAGAACTATCGAAAGAACGATCGCTAAATATTTTTTCATGGTGTTACTCCAAACTCATCAATCAAAACTTTTCTGAGAAATTCTTGGACTTTTGATGGAGTTCCGTTGCAGCGGTGAAGAGGTAAACCCAAGAAGATTCTTTTTGTATCTATATCTTTGAATCCAATTATTGGATTTCCTGTAAGCCCAAGGGTGTATAAACTTTTTGCTCCCGCTGTACTTGGATAGAAAGTTCGAATGCGTGCAACCGGTATGGTTGAATTGTCAATTGCCAATGGTGGATATCCAGACGCCGTTCCGTCAGTTGTCAAATTTATTTTAGTATTCATCGGAATAATATTTATAGGCATAGGGCTTACACTGTCTATTGGTAGAAAATCGCTCAAACCTCTTGTATCGAAAGTCTGTGGGAAAATCATCGATAAAAGAATTTTACCTCCCGATTCCGTGTAATTGCGTACGGTCAATTGTGCAATTTCGAGCGAGGGATCATTATCAGTATACCAAATCACGACTTTGAAAAGCTTCAGCATTTCGGAAAATGTAGGATTGACAAACTTTGGTAATAGAACTCCTGGCGTAGTTGAGGTCTTGCCAAATTTTATATCAAGTACATC
>JAHJVF010000246.1 GCA_018828505.1 Bacteroidota bacterium
AATGCTTCTTCATCTTTATTTAAAACACCATCACGGTATGCAGTTTTAAGCATTTCACGATAAGAGGCGAATCGGGCTAAATCCTTCAAAATCAAATTCACAAAGTGATTAGTAAATGGTTCAACAAATTTAATTAGCTTAACGGTTCTTCTTTTGAGAAAACTGTAGCCAATAACAGAAGGAATTGCAACGATAAGTCCTCCGGCAGTTGTGATCAGAGCAACTGAAATACCACCAGCTACAATTGCAGGATCACCCTTCCCACCTTTAGCAATCTCATCGAAAGACAAGATCATTCCGAGTATCGTACCAAGAAGACCAATGAGCGTAGCAACGCTTGCAATTGTATTTACAATAGGTAAGAACTCTTCGAAATATTCTTCCGCTGCTTCGTCACCGGTATCGAGTAGTTCATTCCTCATATCAAGTATAGGTCTTTTTTCAAAGACAAGAAAATTGAACCTCTTCAAAACTATAAGAAATACATACGAGAAAATTCCCTTATTCTTATCGCACCACGTGATTAGCGGTTCAACAGTTCCGTGCTGCTGAAGAAGACTCTGCATGTGGTCTAACATTGAATTTGATTTCTTCTCCTTAGGAACGGAATAATAGCGGTACAATCTTTCGATAATAATTCCAAGCGAAATTATCGAAAAGAAAAGCAATGGGTACATAATATACCAGCCCCCTTTGCTTAAAATATCAACCAGCCAGTTATCGGTTAACCAAGTAGAAGTTTCAGTTTCGACCTGGAGTAATATTAATTGTAAGTTCAAAATCGTCCTCCGTAAAAAATTATTGACTTTCTAACCATTCTTTATGTTCACGTGCGAATATGACAGCAGCACGCTCGTTATCATCCCTGCTGCTGGAATAAAGCTGTATTACTTTTGTATACCATTCGAGAGCCTCTCTCTTCCTATCAAGCATTTCATAAGATGATGCTATATTTACATGACAGCCAACAGCAACACTTTCAGTAGGGTATTTTATTAAAATCTTTTTCAATTCTTCTATCGCTTTTTCATATTTCCTTTCATCAAAAAGCTTCATTGCTTTTTCATATTCAAGGTAAGAATTGATCTGACTTAAATCGTATATCAAATTATCGACTTCTGCTATCTTCTCGTACGTGGGATACTTATTTTTTAATTCTGTGTAATAGATAGATGCATTTGCATAATCTTTAATGTTATAATAATAATCTCCGATCGTAAACAAACCGTGCGGTGCATTTTCACTCTTTGGATATTTTTGTACAAGAGATTTAAATGTCTCGATCATTTTTTCAGGCTGTTTTAATTCGTAATAGCACCATGCTTCATTATAAAGAGCCACCGATGCTAATTCCGATTTTGGAAATCTTCGATAAAGATTTTGATATTCACGTATTGCAGCTTCGAATTTTTTCAAATTGAACATCGATTCACCAGAATAATACTGCATATCGGGAGTCTTCGGATCTTGAGGATAAGCCGCAATAAACCGTTTCATCGAGTTGTAAGCATTTTCCCATTCACCGAGTTCGTAGTGGGAGTAGCTCTTAAATAATAAAGCATCCCGCCTGTTCTCACTATCCGGATAGCGTGCAAGATATTTGTTAAAGACATCAATTGCTTTCTCATAATCTGAGTTATCATAATTAATTGCAGCCAATTGAAACAGAACATTTTCAATTTCTGCAGCATTAGGAAACTTCTCTGAAGCCTCTAATAGCAATGAAACACTTTTAGGGAGTTGGTCTTGCCCTTTGTAACAATTTGATAGAGTTATATAAGATGAAATTATTGTTGCGGTATCAAGTCCTTCAACCTTGAGCGATTTTTCTGCATAGTTAATTCCCTCTTTGTAGTTACCACTCTCGTAGTTAATTGAAGCCAGGACAGAATAATATTTCCCTTTTTCTGTTTCACTTTCGGTTTTTGAGACTAAATCGAGAAAGATGCTTACACCTTTTTCCGTCTCCCCGCTCTTCGCATATGATAGAGCCAATTTTTCTGTAGCATTCGGTACGTTTGCGCTCATGAGTGAATTAAAAGTCCGAGAAGTTAAACATTCCTCCAAATCCTTGATCGCAAATTCGTAATTCTCTAACTGAAAGTTAATAATTCCTCTAACATATTTTACCTGTACAGCGAAGCTCTCCCTTTCAGTGAACAAATCGGGACCTGAAAGGATCAAATTCAATTGTGTTAAGGCTGAATGATAATCACTTTTTCCTATATACAGATCCGTGAGACTAAAATAAATATCATTCAAGTAGTCTATAGAATCCTTATTTGCAATTGCTATAGATAAAACGTTTTTAAGAAATGACTCGCCATCTTCGAATTCCGATCTTGCGACATATATTTTTGTAACACGATTAACTGCTGCAGGAAAATAAGGGGAACTGAATTTAACTTTATCGAAATTCGCTAACGCCTCATCGTAGCGCTTCAAATCCGCGACTGCCATAAGAATATAATATGATACCTCACTCGAATCAATTTTATCAGAATGCTCGTCTATCGTTTTCTTATATAGATCAAGTGCAGTTTCGATTTCTCCCTGTTTGTACAAAGTAAAACCAAGCTGAACTTTAGCATTTACGACTTCAGAACTTTTTGGAAATTGTTTTATCAAAATTTCGAGTACTCTTTGAGCCTTGGCATAATCACCGAGAAAATTAAGAGATGACGCTTTCATTGAAAGAACGCCGGGGGTTAAATCGCTGTACGCATATTTTTGAGTGAAAGAATCTGAATGAGCAATTGTTTTCTGGAAATCCTTTGCATTATAATAGTTGATCAATACGCTAAATTTTGCTTTATCAACGCTAAAATCAATTGCATCAGCAACGTGTCCGAAGCTGTTTATATAAAAATCATATTCTTCAGCGGCTTTGATGAACATCTTGGCACTTTGATATGTTTCAGCAACTTTGTACTGCAATTTTGCCTGCAATTTTTTGTTTGTAAAATTCGCATCAATTGCTTCACGATAAACATCGATTGCCTCGTCAAGTCCTTTTGCTGACAGAGAGTAATCCGCAATTTTTACCCACGCAATTTCCTGAAGTGATGGAAGAAGTGTATAGGTGGTAATGATTGTTCTATATGCTTCAATAGATTTGGCAAAATTATTTTTCTTTCTGAAAGCATCGCCGATTTTTATATTCGCCTTCGCCACTAACTCAAGATCTGTACTTTCTACTTCACGCCCTTGAGTTGCTTCGAATATTCTTCTTTCTTTTTCTGCTTTTAGCTCAACTTTTTCCCAATCTTTATCTGTAAAGACTGACGGTCTGAATTTTACAACAAGCTCATTCCAGTGGACCAGAGCAGAATCATATTTAGCACTTTCGAAATAATTCTGAGCGACCTGGTACAAAGCTCGTGCATAATATTCTGTATGAGGATATTGTGAAAGAAGTTTTTCAAAAGCAATGCTTGAACTGTCAAGATTTTCAAGCTCGCGGTATGCCCAGCCGATATCATATAATGCCTGTTCAGACTTTTTTTCTTTCGGAAATCTTCGCACTAAAAGCGAAGCTTCTTGAATACATTCATCATACTTTTCTAAGCGGTATTGAATATCATAAATTTGAAATTGCGCAAGAGCAGCTAATTTGGTCTCTTCTTTTTGATTTGCAACTCTGCGGAAATAATAAATTGCAGAATCGCCGTTGTTCAATTGTTTGAAAGTATTAGCTTTCTGATAAGCCGCTGCTACCCTTACACTAACTCGGAATTCGTCGTTTAGAATGCTCACCTTTACACTATCTTCTTTGAGGAAAGGACTTTCAGTGAAGAGAATTTTGTCAAACTGCCGAATTGCATTCACATAATCGCGCGAGACAAAATAATTCTGCCCTGAGTTGAATGCATTACGCATTTCTTGAGGGGTAGGTATGAAAACACTCAAGACTGAGGCGACTATGACTACGATTGCTTGCCACATAATTTAGAACCCGGTAAAGATCGAGAAGTACAATGTTGACTCCTCTTTCCCCTTAACTCTATCTTCAATTCTTTTAAAATCTCTTGTCGTAAACTTATATCCAAAATCGATAACTATATTATATCCGGCATATTGCGATTTATTGCTGAATGAAAAAGCAACGGTACGCCGATTTTCCGTTTCGAAATCATCCTTTAAGTTTCTAATGCGGTAAGCAAATGCTTCGAATCCTTTTAAGAATGTAATTCCCTGCATTCCGAAGTGTAGCGTAGTGTTATCGGTCAATTTGTAATCAACCCTGATAATGGGAATTGTTTCCTGCAAATGCTTATTGATTTGAGTGACGGATTGTCCATCTTTATTCTCCGTGAATTTAGCAGACTTTTCAGTTCGAATTTTAAATTGCGGGATCACTTTTAAAGCATTATTGAAGAAAGAAAATTCATATTCAATTTTATTTACCATTCCAAAAAATGAAATCCGACCTTCGACTTGATCGTCAAGCAGCCTCGCTTCAGGTACAAAGGCTCTTAATCTCTCTCCTTGTGCAAACTGCTTATTGAATTGAATCTTAACATTATTTTCAATTTTCAATTTCGGTATTTGTGTAAATGTAGTTCCAATGTAAAGCGAATTAACTAAACTGTTTTTATAATTAAGAGGATCCAGCACGTAATCCGGAAATGGATCGGCAGTAGTGATAACACCCGGGAATTGGTAACCGTCGTTTGTGATATTATCATGAACACGTTTTAAGACATAGAAAATTCTCAATGAGCCAAATCTTGGTGTAGAGGTGAAATATGTAAGCTTGAAATAATCGACGTTATTAAAACCACCTCTAAGCAAACCTCTTTCCCTTAACATACCAAATCCAATGTTCAAAGAACTCAGAAGCTCCAGGTTTGAGAACACATGGTAACCATCAACATCAGGATTATAAGGATAGTCAGGAAGAATGTCATTTTCCTGTTCGTCAATCACATCATTGTTATTCCAATCATCTCCGTAATCAAGTGATGGTGGATCGGTATAATAAGTTAAAAAGTCCTGAGCAAAATCCGGGATACCATCAGCGTTTCTATCATCATCCGGAATTCCATCATTGTCTCTGTCTTTCCCCGGGAAAATTCCTGTATCCGGCCTTCTTAAAATTGTCAAAAGACTTACTAATTCGTTAGTGTTTTGTCTATAGCCGAGCAAGAAGAAATCTCCGACACGGTTAAGAACGTCGCGGTTTTTCTGACGGGCATCCGTAGTAAACACATTGTAATGATAAAATCCGTCTTCCCATCTATCATTATCATCGTTATCATCAACTAAGGCATAATATGCACCACCAGGAATCAAAGCTCCAAAGGATGAGCCGTCATATCCTAAAAAGTCAGGGAACGTTGGATTTGGGATCAAATTATCAGAAGGGCTGCTGAAAAAGCTATTCTCCATTGTATAAATGTTCAGTGCAGTGATATAATTACCATCGATTCTATATCGCTCACCGCCTAACGTAAGTCTGCCAATCTTTTTCTTTCCGCGTAAGTACCATGCTTGACCGGTTTTTGTAAATTCTTCACCTGAAGTTCTCGTGAATCTTTGATCACGAATGATGGGATATTTGAAATGTTCGCTGCTTTGATTGAATTCACCTTCTATCTCAAAACCTTCCCAGTTGAATGAAAAGTTTATTCCATATACTTCCATACCAGTTGCCAATCCGTATGAGAACGTAACGATCTGTTTATTCGAAGCATCTTTAACATTTCCCTCGGCTTTACGAATGGTTCTGAATGGAACAGGTGTTGCATAAATCTCCGGATCTGAATGCGAGATGAAGCGGGCATCGCCTGTATATTCGTCCAATCGATTGATCCAATCATGTGCAATATCAATGCGGTAATCATTTGCGAGAACCATTTGGAATGCAACGCTTGTTGCCCCTTCAGGTATAACAAAAGCATGGGTTATGTTCCTTCCATCCGCACTCGATATTTGTGTCGGATATGCAGGGGGAACTCTTGAATATCTATCGCGATAGTTAATGTAACGTGTAAAACTTGTAGTATCAGCACCTGCGAAAAAGTCTTTAGCATTTACCCAAAAATCCGTGAATGTCCAATATTGAATTGGATCATTGATTGTTGTTGCGCCTTGTCGAGGAACAGAACCATGAATATTTACGAG
>JAHJVF010000247.1 GCA_018828505.1 Bacteroidota bacterium
ACCTTTCTTCTCATAGCTTGCACTAGTGAAGGCGCCTTTTTCATGTCCGAAAAGTTCACTCTCAAGCAGTTCGGATGGAATTGCATTTAATCCGACTTTGACGAAAGCATTTACACCTCTTCCACTAGTTCGATGAATATATTCAGCAAAAAGTTCTTTCCCACACCCGTTTCACCTATCAGAAGTATTGAGCTGTCGGAATCAACAACCTGCTGAATCTTCTGGAGTATCTCTTTTACTTTTTGATTTTGGGATAAGAGTGTTAACGATTGAATTTGTTTCATTTGCAATTTTCTGTTCAACAAATCCGCGGTAATTGTTCTCCGGTTATCATATCAACGACTCTCTTGCTTCCGATAAGAGTTTTCATTAATACTATTTTAGGATTTTCGGACGTAACTCTCCCGATTATTTGAGATTCTTTACCATATTCATGAGTTCTCATTACATGTAAGATTTTATCTGATTCTGATTCAGGTACGAATATCAAAATTTTTCCTTCATTTGCAATATATAACGGATCTAATCCTAAAATTTCACACGCACCTTTAACTTCTTCGGAGATGGAAATTTTATCTTCATAAATTTCTATACCGACATTAGCTGATGCAGCGATTTCGTTCAACGCACTTGCAATCCCTCCGCGGGTAGGATCACGCATCACATGAACATTTTTTGTTAAGCTGAGAATCGACTCAACTAATCCGTTCAAAGGTGCTGAATCGCTGACTACTTCTGTCTCAAATTCAAGTCCTTCACGTGCGGACATGATCGCAATGCCATGATCTGCAATTCTGCCATTGAGCAAAATCACATCACCTGGTTTACAATTGTTAGGTGCTATATTAATTCCTTTTTCAATTACTCCTATCCCGGATGTGTTGATGAAAATTTTATCACCCTTACCTTTATCCACAACCTTTGTATCTCCGGTGATAATTTTCACTCCCGCTTTGTCCGCAGCAGCTTTCATTGACAATACAACTTGCCATAATTCCTCAATTTCAAATCCTTCTTCAATAATGAAACCAGCAGAAATGAAAAGAGGCTTTGCTCCGCAGACTGCAAGGTCGTTTACAGTTCCATTGACCGCTAACTCACCAATATTTCCACCGGGAAAAAAGATAGGAGTAACTACATATGAATCAGTCGTAAAAGCAAATTTATTCCCATTGATTTCGAACATAGCACCATCGTGGTGAACGTCAAGCAAGTCATTCTTGAATTGGGAGAAGAAAATTTTCTGCAGCAATTGATGCGAAAGAGTTCCGCCTCCACCATGAGCCAGAAGGACTTTGTCGTATTCAGATTTTGGAATTGGACAGGAAAGATTAAAATCCATTGTGGAACTCCATAATTGCAAAATGAAAATTGAAAAATGCAAATTGAAGGACACTAATTATTCCATTAATGAAAAAATTATGATGTCGTAAATTTAAATGAAAATTATTCATGATAGACTATTTACTATTGCCTTTTCACTAATTGCTGGTATTACTGTATTCAATTTTTTATAATGAAAATAAGCTGCACAGGCTCCTTCAGTAGAAACCATTGGTGCACCGAGCGGATGTTCAGGGGTACACTCTTTTCCAAACGCTGAACACTCCATCGGCTTCTTTATTCCTTGAAGTATTTCACCTGCGATGCAGAGTGGAGACTCACTGACTTCGATGTTTCCAACATCAAAAATATTTCCAGCATCAAACATCGAATACTTCTCTTTAATCTTGTAACCACTCTTTGGAATATTTCCAATTCCCCGCCATTTTCTATCAGTTGTTTCAAAAACCTCGAAGATTACTTTCTTCGCTTCGGAATTCCCTTCCCTCTTAACAACACGATTATACTGATTTGATACTTCGAATTTTCCACTCTCAAGCAGTGTCACACAATTCAAAACTCCTTGAAGAATGTCGATCGGCTCAAATCCTGTTACGACGATTGGCACTTTATATTTTTCAGCGAGAGGGATATATTCTTCATATCCCATAACGGTGCAGACATGCCCGGCGGCTAAAAATCCTTGTATAGAAGAATTCGTACTTGAAAGAAGTGCATCAATAGCCGGAGGTACTAGAACGTGAGAACATAAAATAGAATAATTTTTTAACCCTCGTCTATGAGCTTCGATTACAGACATTGCATTTGCCGGAGCTGTGGTTTCGAATCCAACAGAAAAGAAAACAATATTTTTAGTCGGATTTTGTTCAGCAATTTTCACAGCATCCATAGGTGAATAAACCATTCGAACGTTCCCGCCATTTGCTTTCACTGTTAAAAGATCAAGCTGCGACCCGGGTACTCTCAACATATCGCCAAATGATGTGAAGATCACACCTTTTGTCGAAGCAATCGCGATAGCTTTATCGATCATTTCGAGCGGGGTGACACAAACGGGACATCCAGGCCCATGGATCAAATTAATTTCTTTGGGAAGCAACTCATCGATGCTGTACTTTAATATAGTATGCGTTTGTCCACCGCAAACCTCCATAATGTTCCACGACTTGGAAGTAACTTTACGGATTTGTGCAGCAAGAATTTTAGCTGAATGTGAGTTACGATATTCGTCGATGTATTTCATTCAATAATGGATAATTGTCCGTCAGCTGACGGATTGAGAATGGAGAATTGATTTAAACCGCAACATAGATGAAAACTGCATACTCACTTATATAAAATGAATTTGAATGTTTTAATTCTTTCAATCTTTTAATCTCCGCCAGAGGCGCCAGCCCGCCTCATTTATTTACGGAGGCTGGCGGGGATCAACCTTTGCCTGCCCGCAAAACTTATAGCTTTGAGGCAGGCGGGGTTGATTTTAATTTTTTAATTCATCAGAGATGTTTTGATTATCCAATTCTGCTAATTCCCCCATCTCTCTTAAGATTTTGAGAGTCTCTTGAGCTTCTTCTTCATCAATTTTATTGAGAGCAAAACCTACGTGGACTAAAACATAATCTCCGACCTGTGCTTCAGGTACCCAGGCGAGGGAAATATCTTTTTTAACTCCGCCGAAATTTACCTTTGCCATACGTAATTGTTGATCACCATCATAGATAATTTCAATTTTTCCGGGGACTGCTAAGCACATACAAAAATCTCCTGCTATTTACGATGAAATTTAGTTTTTTTCTTTGTCGCAATTCTCATTAAATATAATAAATAAGATCTATTTTCATAATACAATATTTTTCACTTATCTTTGACTGAACCGGAAGCGGCAATCTGTCCGAGAGAAATTCCTCCATCATTTGGTGGCACACGCTGATGCCAATAGACCTTGAAATTGCTCTCTCTTAATCTCTTCAAACATCTCTCAACTAGAAGTGCATTTTGAAAACATCCCCCACTTAAAACAACTTTTTCTTCACCAACTTTCTCGGCAATTTGCCCAATTAACTCAGCAAGAGAATTATGAAATTTAGATGAGATAATTTGAATATCAATTTTTTTAGCAGCATCCTTTGTAATTGAATCAATCAAAGGTTCCCAATCAATCACGAACTGTTCTTCACCAATTATTTTAAGCGGATAATAATCATAGACTTTGTGGTCTGCTGCAAACTCGAGCATCATAGCGGCTTGCCCTTCATAATTCGAATGCTGAGTAATTCCGAGCAGAGATGCTACAGCATCGAATAATCTACCGGCGCTTGAAGTCTGAGGGCAGTTTATATTTTTGTTAAGCATTTCTTTCAAGACTTTTAATTCACTTCTTGAAAAGTTGGATAATAAAAATTCATTCTTATCGTCAAATAATTTTTCACCATAAATTTCGTAAAGCACTCCAAGAGCACTCCGTCTCGGTTCTTTTATAGCTGCTTCTCCACCAGGCAATCTGAATTTTCTGAACTGCCCAATATGTTTGTATGAAGAGTTATCGGTTAAAAAAAATTCTCCACCCCAAATTGTTTGATCGAATCCGAATCCTGTCCCGTCCCATGATACACCAAGGGCTTTTCCATCAATTTGATTTTCCGCTCTGCACGCAGCAATATGTGCGTAATGATGCTGAACCTGTTCAATCTTAATATTCTTTGTTTGAGCAAACTTTGTGGAAAGATATTCAGGATGAAGATCACAGACAATTTTTGAGACTTTACTCTCGTATAAATTTTGAAAATCTTCGATAACTTTTTGAAAAGTACCGAAAGCCTCATTTGTTGAAAGATCGCCAATATGCTGGCTGATAAACACATTATTTCCGACTTTCAGTGCAACCGTATTTTTCAAATGTCCACCAACCGCCAAAATATCTTCCTTAACATTTGAACCGGTAATTTGAATTTGAATTGGAAGCGGCGCGTAACCTCTTGCACGACGCATAACCATTTCACGTTCATCGATCACTCGCACTATAGAATCATCAACGTGACGTACGATCGGGCGGTTATGGACAAGAAAGAAATCCGCGATACCACTTAATCGTTCCAATGCTTCATTTTCATCAATACACATTGGCTCTTCAGAGAGATTACCGCTTGTTGCAACAATTGGAAACTTCAATTCATTCATTAAAAGATGATGAAGCGGAGTATATGGAAGCATTACACCAAGGTACGGATTGTTCGGAGCGACAAATTCGGAGAGTGCGGAGTGCGGACTGCTGAGTGCAGAGTTTGTAGTTTGTAATTTGGCATTTGATTTTTGGACACCTAAAAGAAACGAGTTATCATTCCGCACTCCGAATTCCGAATTCCGAATTCGAACACTATCCTGATATCTTTTCCGAAGTAAAACAATCGGAGCTTCCGGTGAACAGAGCAGCCTCTCTTCAAATGCGGAAATTTCACAACAATCTTTTATTGCTTCCAATTTCGGGAACATCAATGCAAAAGGCTTTTCTTCGCGGTGTTTTTTTTCTCGAAGACGCGTTACAGCAGAATCATTTCTTGCATCGACTATTAAATGAAATCCACCAAGCCCTTTTAGTGCAATTATCTTTCCTTCACTGATTAATGCTGCTGTCTCTTTTAAAGCTTCATCTCGAGTTGAGATAATTTTGCCCGATTCATCCCAAAGCTCAATATGCGGTCCACATTTAGGACAGGCGATTGGCTGAGCATGAAATCTTCTGTTCAACGGATCTTCATATTCCGTTTGGCACTCTTCACACATTTGAAATGATCTCATAGAAGTATTCGGACGATCATACGGAATGGATTCGATTATTGAAAACCTCGGTCCGCAATTTGTGCAATTGATAAAAGGATAATGATTTCTCCGATCATTTGGATCGAACATTTCTTCAAGACAATCTGTGCAAACTGCAATGTCAGGCAGAATAATAGCTGTCTTCTCGCCTGACGGTTCACTCTTTTGAATTTCAAAATTTTTGAATCCTTTCGGATCAAGAAATGAAAACTCTAAACTCGTAATTACTGAAATGGGAGGTTTTTCTTTTTCAATCCTTAAAATGAATTCATCGAGAATTGATTTTTCCCCTTCAACTTCAATGAATACACCGAGCGTTGAGTTATTAACAAATCCCTTGAGATTCAATTCGGTTGCAAGTCTATAAATATAAGGTCTGAAGCCGACTCCCTGCACCGCACCGCGGATCACGATTTTTGATCGAGAGATCATTTATTCTTTAAATTCGAGCGTAGCCAGTTGATCCAATCCTCGAGACCTGCATCTGTTGTGCAAGAAGTTTCAAAAACTTGCAAAGCAGGATTTATGGATAGAGCATTTTTCTTAAGCGCATCTACCGAACAATTAAGATAAGGGAGTAAATCTATTTTGTTAATGATCAATGCAGAGGCGTTTCTGAACATTGCCTGATATTTTAAAGGTTTATCGTCCCCTTCCGTTGTACTTACAACAACAACTTTCAAATCTTCCCCCAGATCATAGCCCGAAGGACAAACGAGATTTCCAACATTTTCGATAATCAGTAATCCAGCTTGAAGATCTTTCAACTGTGTGAGTGCATCGCGAACCAATGCGGCTTCAAGATGACATGCACCATGAGTTACAATTTGAACTACAGGGACACCAAATTTTGCAACCCTTTCAGCATCTAAACTTGTCTGAAGATCACCCTCGATTACGGAAATTTTCAATCGATCTTTGCTGAGATCGATAGTTCTTTCAACTAAACTTGTTTTGCCTGATCCTGGAGAGCTCACTAAATTAATTACGAATAAATTTCTTTCTTCAAAAAATTTTCGGTTTTGGTCTGCTATTGCATCGTTCTTTTCGAGAATCTTTCTTTCAACAGTAATTACACTCATTTGATCTCCTAATTTTCATCAAGTTCAATTTCGATCACGTTCAATTCCCTGCCGCTTAAAATTTGCAAGTTAAATCCGCCGCAATTGGGACAGACAAAAATTGTCTCCTCAAGATCGGATTTTTCATTACAGTCTCCGCACTGAACTGTAAGCGGGATCTTTTCAATCTCAAGTTTTGCTCCATGTAGATTTGAATTGGTTGTAATTGCTTCAAAGCAAAATTCGAGAGAATCCGGCAGAATGTTGCTCAATTTTCCGACCGCAACTTTAACAGAACGAACAGAATTATTCCCATTCTCGGGTAGGTATTGATTAACGATATTAACTATTTCTTGTGCGATTGAGAGTTCGTGCATTTCTTTTGAAATTTTTCATTCCGAAAATAAAGTATAAATACTCGTCGTGCAAGTTACTTCCCACTATTTACTATTTGAAAAAATTAGATTATGTTTAAAAAAAAGGGAGGCTGAAATGAATAGATTTTCCTTCAGTTTATCTTCTTCTATTCTTCTTTTTGGTTTAATATTTTTTCAACTGAATTTCATTCCGGCACAACAGCTTAATTCAAATAAGTCTGACAAGGGTGAAACTCAATCCAATTCGTCAGGTGCTTTTGTCTTTCATGTGAATAATATTATACTGCCGATGAACAATAGAGGTGTAATCGGTGATGTATCAATACCGCCTTATCCAGCGGGTGGATATTTTCAAGGCAAATCGTTCCTATTTTCAAGCGGGTTTTTCATGAGCGGATACACAGATACTACTCTTTGGGCGAATGCTGTGGCTACTGCCTCTCGAATTCAGGATTATTTAGCGGGTCCCGTCGGAGCTAACCCAAGTGATCCAAAAAATATAATTTATGTGGTCGATAGGATCGATCCTCCATTTTCAACATCTTGGCAGGATTGGAGTGATGCAGTAAATCAAGGCGCCTATTTCTACGATGGCGATAATGATGGAATTTATAATCCGGTTGATAAAAATAGTAATGGTATTTGGGATCTGAGTGAAGATATGCCTGATATTTTAGGAGATAGGACTGCATGGTGTGTTTATAATGATGGCGTGCCCGATTCGCTACGACGATATAACAAAGTTAAACCACAAGGAATTGAAATTAGGCAAACTATGTTTGCAACTAATCGGATACCTCAACTTTCGAATGTAGTATTTATCAGATATACTATCGTAAATAAAGGGACAGTTAAGTCGGTGTTGGATAGCGTTTACTTCTCCGCCTGGGCCGATATTGATTTGGGCGATTATACTGATGATTTAACTGGTTGCGATACATTACTTTCATCCGGATACACATACAACGATAGCTCTGATGGTAATTATGGAATGGATCCCCCAGCAATATTTTTTAATTTAATTCAAGGACCAAAGATTTACACCGGAAGTAATATCGATACCGCTTTTAATATGAAAGGGTTCAATAGAGGTAAAGAAAGTCAGATCGGATATAAGAATCTTTGGATGACTTCTTTTTGGAATTACGTTAAACATCAAACAACTAATGGCGAGCCACAAACTCAGCTAATTGCTAACTACTATATGAAAGGATACAGTAGTGCTGGAAATTTAATAAATCCCTGCACATGGTTTATGGGAAAGGTCTCCGGTGGTGTAGATTGTAATAACGTGAATTCGAAATTTATGTATTCCGGTGATCCGGTCACAAATATTGGTTGGATCAATTCAGGAACTGATGATCAAAGAATGATGGTCAATACAGGTCCATTCAAACTTGAGACAGGGAAGCCGCAGGATATAATCATCGCATATACTGTAGGTCGCGGAACAGATGCATTGAATTCAATTTCAGTTGCGAGAAATATAACCAACTATGTTTTTCAAGAATACAGAAGTAATTTTGGTACTATAACTGGAGTGGACGATTTTTCCGGACCAGTCATTAAGAATTTCTCACTTTCACAAAATTACCCCAATCCGTTCAATCCAGAAACCAGAATTCAGTATTCAGTAGTCAGCCCGCCTGCCGGCGAGGCAGGTAGACAGCATGTAACATTGCGAGTTTTTGATATTCTTGGAAGAGAAGTCGCAACTCTTGTTGATGAAGTTAAAGATGCTGGAATTCACCATTTACCATTTTCCATTGTACATTTTCCATTACCCAGCGGTGTATATTTTTATCAGTTGAGAGCAGGCAATTTTGTTGAAACGAAGAAGATGGTGGTGATTAAATAATCAGAAATTTTTTTCAAAACAAAGGAGTAACGAAAGCATAAATTTTGTTTTACCTCGATAAATTTTTATTTTTGCACTGAATTTTGATTTTAGATCTTTGATTTTTGATTTGCTAGGAGAGGTGGGTGAGCGGCTGAAACCAGCGGTTTGCTAAACCGCCGTAGGGGTTAAACTCTACCGCGAGTTCGAATCTCGCCCTCTCCGCCAAACTACACCCGATAAATCGGGTTTCGTTTGGCAGGCCAAACTTTGATATTATTATGTGGTACGTATACATAATAAAAAGTATAATAAAAGATTTTATTTACATTGGTTCGACCAATGATCT
>JAHJVF010000248.1 GCA_018828505.1 Bacteroidota bacterium
AAATCAAAATCTGAATCATTAATTGTCAATGAGAACTTCCTCTCGAAAAAATTATTTGACACGATTTTAAATAAATTGGATCCGATGAAAGAGAAAATCGGAGTCCTCATGTTCCAGTTTGAATATTTGAACAAGCAAAAGATGAGTTCACAAATCGAGTTTCAAGAAAAATTTTCATCATTCATTTCAAAATGCTCTGATGAATTCAATTACGGAATTGAAATCCGCAACCCGAATTATCTGAATCAATCCTACTTCGATTTTATACAGGAAAATAATTTAGCTCACGTCTTCCTTCAAGGTTACTATATGCCTGACATTTTCGACCTCTTCACGAAATTTGAAAAATCCATTTCAAAAAGATGCGTAATTCGTCTGCATGGTCCGGATAGAAAAGGGATTGAGGAGAGAAGCGGAAGCGTTTGGAACAAAAGGATAGAACCGAAGGAATCGGAGCTTGAAAATGTTGTCAAAATGATTCAAAAACTCCAACCCGCCTGCCTCCCCGCCTGCCTCTCCGATATTGATGTGGCGGGCAGGTCCGATATCGATGTGGCGGGCAGGTCCGATATCGATGTGGCGGGCAGGTCGAAAAAAGTTGATTTGTTTGTCAATGTGAACAACCATTATGAAGGTTCTGCTCCTCTTACGATCCGAAGAATTCATGAGTTGATGGAGAAATAGTTTGAAGTTTTGAGTTTTAGGTTTCTAGTTCCAAGTTGGAGTTTGTGATTCCCGCCTGCCTATTTGCTACTGACGAGGCGGGCAGGTGGAGTTTAGAGTTTGGGATTTGAGGATTTTGGGCTTTGGAATTTGGGCTTTTATTATTTGGGGTTTTGCAATTTTTAATCATTGTTATTTTAGGTAAATTTGAATTAACAATTTTTACATATTAATGATAAAAATATCTTCAAAGAGTTGTACGTTTCCTTCAAAAAATACGTACCTTTGTCAAAAGTATTCATACCTTTCAATTTAATAATTATAAATAGGAGTTGAGAAAATGTTATTTATTTTCTTTGTGATACTATTGATTGCATCAGTAGTAATTTATCGAAAAAGCAGAAGTCTCGTTGGCAACCCGGTAAAAACTTTTTCACCGATCGCAATTGGGGTTTTTGCCTTTCTTGCACTTCTCCAGTGTTTTACTGTAGTCCCTGCCGGAAATGTCGGTGTGGTGGATTTCTTCGGAACGGTTTCCGACAACACACTTAAAGCCGGGATTAATCCTGTCAATCCATTGGCAAAAGTTGTAAAATTTTCTATAAAGACTCAGGAAATTAAAGAAGATATGGACGTTCCATCAAAGGAAGGATTAACGGTCGGATTAGAGATCAGTGTTCTTTTCCATTTGAATCCAGAAATGGCTGCGTCAATTTATAAAACTGTCGGAGAGAATTATGCCCAAATTATATTAGTCCCACAGTTTCGCTCAGTATGCCGGGGAGTTACTGCAAGTTATGATGCAAAAGCTCTCTACACATCAGAACGAGAGGCACTGGCACAGCAGTTAGCCAAAGAATTAGCGATGATAGTTGAAACCCGTGGAATAACTATCGAAAATACTCCTTTAAGAAAAGTTGCATTGCCGGCTGGATTATCTCAATCAATAGAGGCAAAACTTCAGGCTGAACAGGAAAGTCAGAGAATGCAATTTGTTCTCACAAAAGAAGAGCAGGAAGCTCAAAGAAAAAGGATCGAAGCTAAAGGAATTGCAGATTTTCAGGACATAGTTGCAAGGGGAATCAGCGAACCTCTTTTAAGATGGAAAGGAATTGAAGCCACTGAAAAGCTTGCCGCATCTCCAAACGCAAAAATAGTTGTAATCGGTGCCGGCAAAGATGGACTTCCTTTAATTTTAGATACTAAATAGGAAAATCCTTGCGTCACTTTTTCGAGAAATTCAGCGGAAGATTTCTGTTTATTATTGCGTTGCTTGCTTTTCTATCTCTACTGCTTCAATATGGATTTCATCTCACTGCAGAAGTCCACATTGCACTTAGTCAATCGTACGTATTAATATTCGGACTTTTTATTTTTTACCAGCTTGGAAGAATTTTTTATTCAGAAAATCGAATCGAATATATTAAATCCCGATGGTTCGATTTTCTGCTTTTGTTGCTGATCTTGATCCAGACAGTTATTTTCATTATAAAACCCTCCACATTTACAGAGGTTGCCGGATATTTCAATGTAACGGATTTAAATCTCTTCTATATAATTGTTTTGCAAATATATATTGTCGTAAGTCTTTCAATAAAAGCCGTTAGATTTGCTCAAACTATCGCTGAGTTTCAAATCCAACCCGCGAAATTATTCCTTGGAAGTTTCTTTCTGTTGATCTTATTTGGAACAGGATTATTGATGCTTCCGAAAGCAACGACAACCGGAAGTATTTCTTTTGTTGATGCATTATTCACATCGACAAGCGCAGTCTGCGTAACTGGATTAATCGTGGTCGACACTGCTACATATTTCACTCAGTTTGGTCAAATAATAATTCTTTGCTTATTTCAGATCGGTGGTCTTGGAGTAATGACAATCACGACATTCTTTGCAATATTTTTTGCCGGCGGATTAGGAATAAAAGAAAGAGTTTTGATCGGCGATATGATCGATGAAGAAAAAATCGGACAAATCTCAAAGACTTTAATTCAAATAATCATGCTGACATTTGGATTAGAAGCTGTCGGTGCAGTTTTAATATTTCAAGGATTTGAAAATACCTCGCTAACCTTAAATGAAAGACTATTCCATTCCATTTTTCATTCGATATCAGCTTTTTGTAATGCGGGTTTTTCTACATTCTCTGACAATCTCTATTCGGTTCATACAAGATTTAATTACACGATTCTTGGCACAGTATCTATCTTAATAATTTGCGGTGGATTTGGATTCGCTGCTATTATGAATGTTTTTGAAACAGCACTCAGCAGATTCAAAAAAAGCAGATTGAGAAGACGACATCTTACAATTCAGACTAAAATCGTTTTGATTTCCACAGTTATACTTATAATTGGCGGAATGATATTATTTTTATTGCTGGAGAATAACAGCACCTTAAAAGACTTCACTTTGGATCAAAAAATATTAGCATCCTTATTTCAATCAGTTACAACCCGAACTGCTGGATTTAATACACTACCAATTGATAAGATTTTGATTCCGACTTCATTGGTGTTTATAATGTGGATGCTGATCGGTGCTTCTCCCGGTGGAACAGGCGGAGGATTGAAAACTACAACCGTTTTTATTTCAATCGTTGCATTTTATGAATTTGTTCGAGGAAAGAAAAAAATAGAAATTTTTCACAGAAGCATTTCAGATGAGATCATTCATAGAGTTTTTACCAAAATAGTTTTTTCATTTGTATTTCTTTTTTCGACTTTGATCATTCTATCATACATAGAAAGTCACAGCTTGATCGACCTTCTCTTCGAACAGGTATCGGCTTTTGGTACGGTCGGACTTTCGAGAGGAATCACCGGACAATTAACTGATCCGGGGAAACTCATTATTACCTTAATAATGTATATCGGAAGAGTTGGTCCTCTTACTTTCATGCTCGCTTTAACGAGGAAAATCATTACCGAAAATTATGATTATCCTTCTGAAAATATTTCAACTATATAATTAACGGAGCTTACAAGTGGCAAAGAAAATTGCAATAATTGGTTTAGGAGATTTTGGAACTCCTTTGGCAACGACACTCACCGAACTCGGCGCTGAAGTCCTGGCAATAGATACGGATTTTAATGTAATTGAAGAAATTAAGGATAAGGTTACGGTCGCCGTTCGTCTTGACAGTACCGATGAAAGAGCACTAAAGGCTCAGGGCATAACCGAGATGGATGCAGTAGTTGTATCTATCGGTGCCGGATTCGAAGATGCATTGCTGACAATTATGAATCTCGTTCAGATGGGAGTCAAAAGAATAATCGCCCGCTCAACTTCTCCAATTCACAAAAAGATATTAACTAAAGTTGGAGTGAAAGAAGTCATCTCACCTGAAGAAGAGATCTCGAAAAAGTTAGCGAGCAATTTGATACATGAAGATATTCTTGATTACATTCAACTGGGGGGTGATCACAACATTGTGCAGCTAAAGACGCCCGATGCATTTATTGGTAAATCAATACAAGAACTTGATCTGAGGATCAGGTACAATGTTAATTTAATAACGATAAAAAAGATACTTACAACCGTTAATAAAAAAACATCCGAAACCGAGACCACTGAAAAAATTATCGGAGTTCCTGCGGCAAGCACCGTATTAGAAAAAGATGATATTCTTGTTCTTTTCGGAAGGGATAGGGATATTCAAAAGTTGATTGATTGAGAAAGCTTTCTGAAACTCATTTAAGTGAATTGCGTTCAGATTTTTTAAAATATTGTTTAAATCAATTTCATTTCACCTGCCTATTCTATTCACTCCATTTCAGGTAAATTCCCGTCTGTGTCAGCAGACGGATAAAAATAATTACTCAAAAAGTTGGGACTTTATCCATGTTATTTCGATGCGGCTAAAGCCGGAGTTGTTTGTGAGTTCCTTTTTCAGTTCACTAAAGTGAACTGAAATTAATGCGTGATGAGCAGAAAACAATTGTTATTTCAATCAACTTTTACTGAATGAAAGTGAAGTAGCAAATTAATTACAGTCAGCTTTAGCTGACTGGGAAAGACAAACCGAATAATTTTGGCTTCAGCCACATTCTCTTTTA
>JAHJVF010000249.1 GCA_018828505.1 Bacteroidota bacterium
CCATATCATAGCATTGTCGTGGCGGGGATGTTTTGAGTTTTGTCCGTCAATTGACGGATTGTTTAGTGCTTAGAAATTCGGATTTAGTCCGTCAACTGACGGATTAAGCTTTTTGCAGGGTTCTACATGATTTTGCGTAACTTCAGTAATTAAATAACTATCTAAGTTTAATAGTAATTTATGAGCCTGCTCTAAAAAGTAGATAGTAGAGAAAAAATGTTTAGATCAGTCAGCTGACTGATTGCTAAAAATAGAAACCAAAATTCACATAAAAGGACTTTTTAGATTCGGCTCATTTATAATTACACAAATTATTAAATGCAGCTAATCGAAAATTGGTCTTTAATACAAATTTTTCTTTTGAGTTTATTATTTACTCAAATTGAAATAAAAAAGTTTTACGCTTGGGTGAAAAGAGCAATACCCAAGAAACAATCAAAAAGAGAGGATCTTTTATTTCTTTATGAACAAAGAAATTATTATAAATGTAAGTACAAATCTTACACGAATCGCAATTACAGAAGATGGACTTCTAACCGAATACTTTGTTGAGCACGAAGAATCAAGAAAGTCCATCGGTGATATTTACTTAGGCAGAATTGCTAAAGTCATACCCGGCATAAAAGCCGCATTCATTGATGTTGGGCATAAACAAGATGCATTCCTTCATTTTTCTGATATCGGAGATCAATTCGACGAGTACAATTCTTTGATCGAAGATGAAGATTCTGATGTGGAAACTTCTGAGGAAGATGAAGAGGAAGAAAATGGAAAACCGACAAACTTAGCTAAGAGTGGTTATTCGAGAAATGAAGCTCCCCAACTTCCTAAATTGGAAAGAGGCAAGGACATTCTTGTACAGGTCACAAAAGAACCGCTTGGTAATAAGGGCTTTAGGGTTACAACACGAGTTTCGTTACCGGGCAGATTTTTAGTGCTACTTCCTTTTGATAGAAAAGTTGGAGTATCAAGAAAAATATATGACCCACGAAAAAGACGTTGGTTGAGGAGAATCGTCAAGTCAGTAATGCCGGAAGGATTCGGTGCAATAATCCGAACAGTAGCCGCTAACGCAGATGAAAAAATTATTGTAGACGATTTAAAGAGTTTGCTTGATACATGGCGTGAAGTTGAGCAATCGATCAAAACGGATAAGTCACCATCTTTAGTTTATAAAGATCTAAGTACTACTTCAAGTGTAATCCGGGATGTATTCAATCGTGATGTTTCCAAGATCGTTATCGATTCAAAAAAAATGTACAAGCAGTTAAAAAACTACTTACAGCTTGTTCATCCGGAAGTTGCTTCGAGAATTGAATTATTCAAAGGGTCGCATTCCATATTTGATGTTTTCAGAATCGAGAGTCAGTTAAAAATAGCGATGTCACGAAAAGTTTCGCTTCCAAGTGGCGGGCATATTATTATCGAAACGACAGAAGCTATGACCGTTGTTGATGTGAATAGCGGGAAATATGCAGCATCTATCAATCAAGAATTAAATTCGCTTAAAACCGATCTTGAATCTGCGCGGGAAATTTGCAGACAGATTAGATTAAGAGATATCGGTGGAATTATAGTTATTGATTTTATTGATCTTGAAGATGAAAGGAACAAGAAAAAAGTATTTGATGAGCTGCGAAAGGAATTCCGTAAGGATAAAGCAAAAGCAACAATCCTCCCTATGACTGAATTTGGTCTAGTTCAAATTACCAGACAGAGAATGAAACGAAGCATGTTTCAAGCAACTCGTGAAAAATGTTTTGTATGCGATGGAACAGGTTACTACATTTCAAAAACAAATCTTATTCAGGCAATTGAACGCTGGCTAAAAAGATTTAGAGTCGGAAAAATCTACTCTAAAGTGATCTTGAAAGTAAGTACTTTTCTTTATCGTGAACTCAATGAAGGAATTATCCCAAAACGATTAAAATTACTTTTCAGATTCGGAGTGCTGGTTGAGATTCTTGAAGATACAAGTTTGAAAGCCGATGAGTTCAGATTTATTTCACCAAAGATGGACAAAGATATAACTTTAGAGTATTTATAAGTCTTCTAGAATAAAAAAAAATGGGGTGTAAAAAAGAATCATGTTGTACTGTGGAATAGACAATTGACAAAACGTCTTTAGCGATACTCTTTGAGGATTTAATTGATACTGATAGAAAACTCTGTTTTTGAAACATAACTCACCCTAAATCCCTCTCTTTCAAGAGAGGGACTTCAAG
>JAHJVF010000250.1 GCA_018828505.1 Bacteroidota bacterium
AAACAAGATAATATTAACAAAAAGTGCTTAATGATGTCTCTTTTTATAGTTAAGATCATCGCGTAATCTTTAAAAGCTTAAAATTAAGTTGACGCTAATGCGACCTGCCCGCCATACTTATAGCTGGGAGGCAGGCGGGTTTGATACTGATTATGCGAGATTAGTTTTAATGATAAGACATTTATTTATAATAACTTATTGCTTGCCTGCCACTCGATAGCTATTTTGTGGCGGGTCGGCCCTTAGGGCAAATTTTCCTACTTGTCCGCCTATATTTGTGCCATATGGCATTATCTTTGGCGGAATGGAAAATTTGGGTTAAACAAAATATTACGAAAGAATTTTATTGGAGATAGTCCCGTAATTGTTTTTAGTATTAACAAGCCTAAAAATTTATTAATGCAATCTTTCCAGTTTATAAAATTATTCATTAAATTATAGCAAAAATAAAATTAACGATATAAAATATGTAAAGGAACTTTAATACAATGTTTGACAAAAAATTTAACGAAGCAATTGAAAACATTCGTCTTTCACCAATCGTAGCTATCAGTGAATTGGCTAAGAAAAAATCAGCTGCCTTTACTGAAAAGACTGGGAAGAAATTCATTTTATTTCAAAGAGGGGAGATAGACTTCTCGACCCCGACATACATCATCGAAGCAGCTAAAAAGGCTCTTGATAATGGGTTAACTAAATATCCTAAATCGGGGGGTGAAGATGAATTTAAAGATGCTATTTTATTTAAACTGAAAGATTACAATAATGCAGAAGGATTATCGCGTGATAATGTGACCTGTACATATGGTGGTCAAGAAGCATTAGAATTATCTTTTAAATTATTCGAAGGAAAAAAGGGAGCTGGGTTTGCACCATGCTGGAGTTGTGTATTAGAAAATTTTGTCCCATATGCAAGAATTGATTTCATCGAAGTTCCATTAAGAGATGATTTTAATGTTGATTATAATATCTTAGAAAATATCCTTAAAGATGTTTCGTTCTTTTACCTGAATACACCTCATAATCCAACCGGCAAAGTATTTTCTGAAGATGAAGTCAGACGGATTGCAGAAATCTGTTATAAGCTTGGAGTATTCGTGATCTCTGATGAAGCTTATGAAAGAATTCTTTACGACGGCAATAAACATTTCAGCCCTATTTCACTCCCATACGATAATATTATCAGCATTTTTACATTATCTAAAACTTATTCTATGACAGGATGGAGGTTGGGTTATCTCGTAACGAGAAACAAGAGAATCCCAGAATTAACGAAACTAGGTGATTATACTCAAACTGCCGGTGTTACAACTTTTCTACAATATGCGGGTAAGGAAGCATTACTAAATAAAGAAGAAGGAGAAAAAGCTATTACAAACATGCTTATTGAATTTGACAAACGACGGAATGCTTTATATAATGGATTAAAAAGTATCGAAGGTATTGAATTTCAAAAACCAGAAGGAGCATTTTATCTATTTCCAAAGTTTACGAGTTTTATTCCTAACCATTTAGATGAAGAAAAAAGAAAATTATACATTTTTGAGAAGTTAATGGATGTAGGAATCATTACCGTTTATGGCTCTTGTTTCGGAAAATTCTTCGGAGATAATATTCGGTTTTCATTTTCAACTACACCGGTGAATCTAATTGAGGAAGGGATATCCAGAATCACGGAAGTTTTTAAATAGACCTTCTTAAAAAAATAAACTGCAAAAATACTCGATATATACCTTAGAGTATTTCTGGAATTGAGGGATTGCAATTTTTCATTATTTAAAATTTACTCCTATTTTTGGAGTGGATCTAACGTTAATATCGTATCAACTAATCAAAAAAGGATAACGTAAAAATCATGAAAGGTATCATACTCGCGGGCGGGTCTGGAACCCGACTCTATCCAATTACAAAAGTCTACAGTAAACAATTAAGTCTCATTTACGACAAACCTTTGATTTATTATCCATTGTCGATTTTAATGTTAGCTGGAGTCAGAGAAGTTTTAATTATTTCTGATGCAGATACTATTCCACTTTACCAAAAATTGTTTAACGATGGTAACCAGATTGGGATGTCATTCTCATACGAAATTCAGACGGCACCTAATGGAATTGCTGAAGCATTTATAATTGGAGAAAATTTCATTGGTAATGATAATGTAACTCTAATTTTAGGCGATAATATTTTCTATGGCAAATTAGACTTTTTATACAGAGCAATTGAGAGGAAGGAAGGGGCAACCGTATTTGGTTATCAGGTAAATGACCCGGAAAGATATGGAGTTGTTGAATTTGATGAGAATGGTGTTGCAGTTTCAATCGAAGAGAAACCAAAAAATCCAAAATCGAAATATGCGGTGCCGGGACTTTATGTTTATGACAATAACGTTATCGATATTTCAAAAAATCTCAAACCATCGAATCGTAATGAACTTGAGATCACTGATGTAAATGTAACTTATATGAATCGAGGTCAGCTTCATGTTGAAAAAATTGGCAGAGGTATTGCCTGGCTTGATACCGGAACTCCCGAGGCGCTTCTGCAGGCATCGAACTTGTTCGGGGTAATTGAAGATCGGCAAGGATTAAAAGTCGCTTGCATTGAAGAAATTGCATATCACCGGAATTTTATTTCTGAAAAAGAATTTGAGAATTTGATTTCCTTGATTCCAAAATCTAATTATCGTGATTATCTGATTAAGGTATTGAAGGAAGGAACAGATGATTTATAGATGAAAATCTCCAAAACTCCAATTGAAGGATTATTAGTAGTTGAACCCGATGTATTTAAAGATAGTCGTGGTTATTTTTATGAATCGTACAATTCGAAAAAATATATCGATCTCGGTGACAAAATAAATTTCGTTCAGGATAATATTTCCAATTCAAAGCATGGGACAGTGCGTGGTCTACATTATCAAGTGGGGGATAATGCTCAGGGAAAATTGTGCCAAGTCTTAAAAGGAAGAGTTCTTGATGTTGCAGTTGATATTCGATTCGGATCGCCGACATTTGGAAAATATTTTTCGATAGAACTATCGGAGCATAATCATTTACAATTCTGGATGCCTCCGGGATTTGCACACGGTTTTTCTGTCCTTTCAGATGAAGCAATATTTTCATACAAATGCACAGCATTCTATGATAAAGCAAGTGAGAGATGCATCATGTACAATGACAAAGATTTACATATTGATTGGGTGATAGAAATTCCAATCGTCTCGGAAAAAGATAAACAGGGCATGAAATTTTCCGAAATAGAAAGAGATTTCATTTACAACTCACCAAAATAAATCATGAAAAAATTTGACGTAGTTATCGTTGGCGCTGGTATTGTCGGGCTTGCCAGTGCATTGAAGCTCATGGAGAAAAATCCTGCACTTAAAATTGCAGTCCTCGAGAAAGAAAATGAAGTCGCAAAGCATCAAACAGGCAACAACAGCGGCGTCATTCACTCCGGCATCTATTATAAACCAGGCAGCTTAAAAGCAAAAAATTGTGTGAATGGTTACAACCAATTACTGAAATTCTGCGAGAAAGAGAACGTTAAATTTGAAATTTGTGGGAAGCTTATTGTTGCAACGAATGAAACGGAACTCCTCGTATTAAAGATGATATATGAACGCGGCGTTCAGAATGGATTGATAGGTCTAAGAATAATCGAGAGAGAACAAATTAAAGAGTTTGAACCGCACGCGTTTGGAATAAAAGCTATTCATGTGCCTCAAACCGGAATTATTGATTTCAAAGAAGTCGCAAAAAAATATTCAGAAGTTATTCAGAGAAAAGGGGGAGAAATTTTCTTCGCTCATAAGTTATTAAAGATAAGAGAATTTGATTCGCAAATAGTTTCTATTACTTCCAAAGGGGAATTCCAATCAAAATATTTTATAAGCTGTGCAGGACTCTTCTCAGATAGAATAGCAAAATTGACAAACAAGTATTTACCCATAAGAATTATTCCTTTTCGCGGCGAATACTATAAAATTAAGGATGAGAAAAAATCTCTCGTCAAAAACCTAATTTATCCTGTTCCTGATCCGGCTTTCCCTTTCTTAGGTGTTCATTTTTCAAGAATGATAGATGGAGATGTTGAAGCAGGACCAAATGCAGTGCTATCATTTAAAAGAGAAGGGTATAAAAAAACTTCTTTTAATTTATTAGATGCAATGGAAACTCTATCCTGGAAAGGATTTCATAAAGTAATTTCGAAGTACTGGAGGGTTGGAATAGGTGAGTTTTATCGTTCGTATAGCAAGACAGCTTTTGTAAAAGCTCTTCAAAAATTAATTCCTGAAATTCAGGAGAACGATTTAGTGCCGGGAGGTACGGGTGTTAGAGGACAGGCTTGCGATTTGAGCGGAGGATTGTTGGATGATTTTTATATTTATGAAAACGCTAATATCGTACACGTTTGTAATGCACCCTCGCCAGCAGCTACTGCTTCACTCTCAATCGGAGATCATATAACTGATATAATTCTCAGAAAAATGAAGTGAGCGGAATTTTACAGGAACTCAAATTGTTAATTGAATTACGTTGATGAGATTATTATCATAAAACAAAAAAGGAAAAGTATGAAAGTATATTTGGTCATCTTGTTAATTTCAATTTCAATTTTTGGATGCAAGAGTGATGATAAAGAACTATCGCCACAACAATCACCACAAATGATGGGGCAGGGAATGAATCCGCAAACTTCTTCGAGCGGAATTTCAATAACTGATGAAACGTTGGCGGAAATAGATCCAGCAATTAAGAGTTATTCTGAAAAGTTAAATTCCTTATTGAAAAATTATGTATCGGATAAATCATTGAAGAACAAATCAGAGTTGATAGAATCGTACATTCGTTATGCTGATTACATGCAATATGAAAGTCCGGTTTCACCAATGAAAGGAAAATATCGCAAAGCCTTATCGTTATACCGGAAAGCTTTAGAACTGAATTCAGGAAATTCGAAGGTCATGGCAGAAATAACTCAAATCGAAGACATATACAAAAGTATGGGAAGACCAATCCCAAGCGATTAAAGATGTAATTGTTTTTTATTCGGAATATTCCGATTTTTGCATCGAAAAAATTTTCACTTTGTATTTTTATTTTTGAATTATTCTTTGGGCTCGTAGCTCAATTGGTTAGAGCAGCTGACTCATAATCAGCAGGTCGTAGGTTCGAGTCCTACCGGGCCCACAAAAAAATAAGCGAAGCAGAAACTTCGCTTTTTTATTTTTACAATTTTGCATTGTCGGAGGTTTTCCGAAGGAATCCCGCATAAATCCGTTTAGTTCAGATGCGGGACAAGTCCTTCCGGGCCCACTTGTAAGGCGAAGTTTACTTCGCCTCTTTATTTTAAGATTGTATTGTGTCGAAGGTTTCCCATAGGGACAAGCAAGTCCTTCCGGGCCCACTTGTAAGGCGAAGTTTACTTCGCCTCTTTATTTTAAGATTGTATTGTGTCGAAGGTTTCCCATAGGGGACAAGCAAGTCCTTCCGGGCCCACTTGTAAGGCGAAGTTTACTTCGCCTCTTTATTTTAAGATTGTATTGTGTCGAAGGTTTCCCATAGGGACAGGCAAATCCTTCCGG
>JAHJVF010000251.1 GCA_018828505.1 Bacteroidota bacterium
GCCATACTTATAGCTGGGAGGCAGGCGGGTTTGATACTGGTTAAGTGAGCTTAGTTTTTATGATAAAACATTTATTTCTAATAACTTATTGCTTGTCGGCCCGCCTGTCTACCGCCAGGTAGATAGGGCAAATTTTCCTAACGGAAAATTTGGGTTAAATGATTGGGGGAAGATTTCTCATCCCGATAAACTTCTACAATGCTATTGTAATCGGGATCCGAAATGACAGACGTTTCTCTCGATACATCCGTCAGATGACAGACTACCCAAAAACTTTTTTGTCATTTCGATCCCGACAATTGCTATATAACCTTATCGGGAGAGAAATCTTTAATAGAGAAACCCGAGCCGCCAACCGACTGATCATGTTTTTTGGTTGAAAGACTTTATTCTTAGCAGAAGCACTCTTTCATTTTGTGAGAACTAATTTTCTTGTCTGTACAAAGTCGGTAGCTCTCATTTGATAAAAATATACTCCTGAGGCATATTCGTTTTTGGAGACAAGTTCACTTGTGAGTTGAACTGCTTCTAATGTTTTCTTATATGTGCCCGGTTCCAATTGCTGATTTACAAGCACAGCAACTTCTCTTCCTAACAAGTCAAATACTTTCAGTGTAACGTGTGTTGTATAAGGAATAGTAAAGCGGATTGTCGTGACCGTATTTCCGCCGTGAGCAGAGCCACCTTTGGCGGAAAACGGATTCGGATAATTCTGTTCCAATGAAAATATTTTAGAAATGCTTGAATAGTTACGATCAACATCACTCAACGGACTCCCAACGAAACGCTGAATGTTTCCGTTGGAGTAATTGCAGATATACAATTCGTTGTATTGATCAACTCCGAAAGAAGAAATGTGAAACGGTGCGTCTAATATCAACGAATCTGCTGTTATGTTTCCACCTTGATAGACAAATTTCCAGATTTTTCCGCTGCAATAATCCCCATAGATGTATGCACCCACAAGGTCGGGTCTTCTGTAACCTCTATAGATATAACCACCTGTAACCGAACAGCCTAAACCGGGATTAGCATAAACTTTAAGTGGAAATGTATATGTTGAAATTGGTCCGCATCCCGATAAATTATAAGGATTGTTACCTTCGTAGCATCTCCATCCGTAATTTTTTCCCAATTCAATTAAATTAATTTCTTCCCAAGCATTTTGTCCAACATCGCCAGCAATGATGTATCCAGTAACAAAATCTTGACTAAATCTCCACGGATTGCGCAGTCCCCAAGCGTAAATCTCTTCTTTTCCTGCTAAAGGATTTCCATAGAAGGGATTGGTTGGAGGGACACCATAATTTTTCGCCCCGACTGTTGTGTCTATATCAATGCGAAGAATCTTTCCTAACAGGCTTTGAAGATTTTGAGCATAATTTTGAGGATCACCGCCGCTTCCGCCGTCGCCCATACCGATGTAAAGATATCCATCTGCACCGAAGAGAATCATTCCTCCATTGTGATTGCTGTAAGGTTGAGTGATCTCAATTATTTTTAACTCGCTCAGAGAGTCAGCTTTGTTCGGATTGACAGGCGTAACCGAATATCTTGCTACAACCGTCTTGCGAGGGGACGGTGCAGTGTAATTGACATAAAAATATCCGTTAGCTTTATAGTTGGGATGAAATGCAAGTCCGAGCAATCCCTCTTCGCCGCCGGCAGAGCTGAGCTTATCGCTTATGTTTAGGAACACATCTCTCCTGCTTGGGGTTATCGCCGAGTCGTTCGGGAAGACATATATGATCCCATTTTGCTGAACAACAAAAATTCGATTTGTTCCGTCGTTGCTGTGAGTTAAGAAAATCGGTTGGTTGAATCCCAAATTTGGAAATGCATTCACAAGTTCTATCGGCTGAGGGAATGAGTTACATGTAAATAAAAGTGAAATTGTAACAACAAATAATGTTTTTCCCCAAAGGGATGCCTGCACATAATAGCAATGAGGCGCAAGTGCATTCGCAGATTTTAACATACTACTCCTTGTAATCTGATCAGAAGTTATTTCAAGTCTATTTGATTTTCAAGTGAAAAGTTTGACGCAAGCAGTACATCCATCAATTCAGCAGATGCTGAACATAAGTAAAAGAAAACTCAATTTTTGAGAATGCGAGTAACCCGACCAACCAATCGATCTGTTGGGTTTCTCTATGCCTTAGATTCATCATAACGCTGAGCTTAAAGTCATTTGGAAATTATTCTGAGCTCTCATTGTAATCCGCCAGGTAAAATCAAGACGAAAGAAAGTTAGTATTCTACCAAGACCGAATCCTAATTCACATAAAAGATTTTTTGTTGGTTGTTCGGTTATTAATTGTGGAATTAATGCATCTCTTGAAAAATCACTCCATCCCATTCCAAAATATGTAATAAGATCAGTATTAGCAATAAATGACAATCCGGCTGCACGAAATGGAACGCTGCCGAAGTTATGTTCGATTTGAAGTGACGCAATTCTGTCCCCGGCAAAATCTTTTACAGAGATGGTCTTTAAGTGTGACGGAGGTGAGATGCTGCTGAAAGTTCCAAGCAAATCAAAATACCTTTGAGGCGGAACTCCTCCGGTTGAGAAACCAAGCTTAAGATTAACGTTAAGCGTTCCTGACCAAAATGTAAGTTGATGTATGCGCATTGAGGCAAACAATCTTGAGAAATCAAAATCGCTCTTCAAGAAATGTTTATTGGAATGCTCAAAGCTAAAGTCAAATAGGAGACTGTTCTCACCTTTATCTTCTGCTTCAAAAATGCTAAGGTCGATAAATTTCCGCGTGTCGTAACTTAGTGAAAATGTTACACTTCTCAATTGCCCCTCATAGATAGCCGGGTTTTTCCGAAATGAAGCAGAGGGAGAAAAGATACTAAATTCACTCTTCTTTGATACGCTTCGATGCGTTTCGTTTAAGTAGAGTAATTTTAAATTCACAGAAGGAAACGGATTTATCCAGGTTGATAGCTTCCATCCTTCGGATTCAAAGTAATCAACCGGATCATTCTTATCGAGCAAAGAGGTAACCGTTATAATTCCTCGCGAGAAAGTTTCTTCCCCTTCTCGGTATTGTATTTTGCGATAGTAATCTAAACCGAAGGAAGTTTTTCTTTGTTTTGAAAAAAATTGTTCTGTTTCGAGCGAATACTTCCAGCGTTTATCCGAAAGTCCGTAACCAGTTCGGAGTTTAAAGTTAGTTGATGGAAATAGATTATCTAATTTCATTCCAATTCCAAGAAAGAATCCTTCAGCTCTATTGAAATGGAAGAAATCAGAAAATGTTGTAAACGGGAGTTCTTTCATTGTTTGCGGAAATCGTGTTAGAAAAATGATCGCTCTCGCAAATAAGCTTGTGTGCTGCATAATGCTGTCGATTCGATGATAGGCATTCGCTTCATCATAAGTTAAGGGGAGAATATCAAACCTCTGCCAGCGAAGAGAGTCTATATCCGATGCAGTTGAAAGTGCGGAAAGAGTGTAGCGGTCGAAAAGTGACTTCTCAAGTTCAGTATTGATCCGATAATTATAGATCATTGAATACTGTTCCCAAAGAATCGGCGGAGTAGGAGGAAATGAAAACTTAACATCATACATAATTCGAGATTCAATAGGGAGCCAGAACTTTTCTTCGAATAAGGCGAATTGCTGTTGAATACGAATATTGTGCAATGGAGCAAGATCGAGCGATTCATTTCCGTGAACATCGACTTGCATTACAAGGAAGGTTTGGTCAGCGATAGAGATTAACCCATCGAAAAGCGGTTTCAATTTGCTTTTGGGCTTGATGCGGATTCGATATATTGGAATGCCGTCCATTGCTAACGTGTCTTCCATTTCAAAAAAATAATTTTCAAGTGCGTTTGGATTTGTCGGAGAAATGATAGAGTGCGGTTCAATTACTATGATATCATCATTAAGATTAGGAATGCGTCCAAGCGTGAAAATATTCTGTGCCGGTGAAAAATTTGCCGACTGCCTTCTCGCAGTAATTATTTCTTTGTAGTGTGTTGGAGATTTCCAGTATCCATCTGTCTGAGTTTCGAGCAGCCCGGCTATTACAGAATCCGGCCCGATCTCTGATTCCTTCACAACTCGGAATGTTGTCTTCGTATATGCGTTGAATTGGTAAGAATAAAGTTGAGATAATATGTCTTTCTTCTTCTCAATTGCTCTTAGAATGATCTGTTCTGCTGGATTTAATTTTTCACTATAGACTACTACTTCTTGAAGATGCAAAGCTGCTGCTCGCAGAAAAATTGTTCGCTCAATGTTTGAATTAATTACATTAATGCTAAGCGTATCGGATTGAAAGCCGATGTAGCTTATAATGATTAAGTAGTTTCCCGGATCAAGTAAAAGACGAAAAGCTCCATCTTTATTTGTTGAAGTTCCTTTGTTAGTCCCCGAAACTCTGATATTGGTTCCGGGAAGAGGGCATCCCGTTTCTGAATCATATACATGTCCGGAAAATATATATTTTTTCTGGTCGTGGAGTTGCTTTATTGGAATCAAATTTTTATTTATAAAGCTATTAGATGCCTGCCCTGAAGGCGTCAATACATTTTTTGTCGATTGCGCTGAAGAAGTGACTATAAAAATAAAAACAAGAAAAGCGGTAAATATTAATTCATGTTTCATCTATGTTAATTATTTATCGCACCCAAATTAATTCTAGGAAAGATTTAAATCAAGTTTTAAATTATTTATGAGCCGAACCAGCCTGCCTCCTGTAGCTGAGTATGGCTGGCATGTCGTAGGAGAACATGGCGGACAGGTTGTAGCTGAATATGCCAGCCCGCCAAATTCTACAGAACGAGGCTGGCGGGGCTGGCAGGTCTAAAAAGGTCAAAATTGAAAATCAATGATTCGTTTTTGGTTCAATTTCAAAACAATTTTTATTGAAATTGTCTTTTTTTGAGTAGGTTTATTCATATTAAAACACCTGCCCAAAATTAAAATAAAATCCTGTTGTCTCTTTTCCAAAGCCAACATCTAATCGTACAATAAATGTATCCATGTAAAATCTTAAACCAAAAATTGGATTCATTGCCCAGTTATTGAAGCTGATGTTCGAAAATTTATTCCAGACTCTACCGAGGTCGATTCCGACAACTCCACCAAATCGCCAGTAGATTGGAAATCTTAATTCAGCATTTGTAACTGCGGAGATTTTATCAAGAAATCTATCCTGCGGATAACCTCGCAGCGTTTGATTTCCTCCGATTGAAAGAAGAGTTTGAACCGGAAGATCATCTCCAATCAATCCTTGAAAATTAAGCCGAAGTGCTAAAACAGTTTTTGGAAAAAATAAAACCGTATAATGCTGAACCGTCGCAGCTAATCTTGTGAAAGATGAATTTGTGAATTCAAACGAAGGTGCATATTCTCCCTCAGCTTGAATTACTAACCCTCGAGATGGATTTATGAAACTATTCCGTGTATCATATCTTAAGTTCATGAAAACAGATGAATATTTAGCGGTTTCGGAATTTATTTTTGGCGGAAGATTCACAAGCTTGCTTGTATCGGAAAAATTGAAATTGCGTGTTGATTTAAAAGGAAGCCGTCTCCTGAGCTTTGAGCGGATGAATAATACAAAGAACAGGTATCAGACTAGTCAGCAGAGTTAAGAATTGTTTTTTCATTTTATCCTCCTTTATGTTTTAGTTTCTAATGTAATTTTACATTAATAGAAATCAAGAGTTGTTATAGAATTGTCAAAAAGTTTTAAAAACTTATCTAATGCCGGCTCGACAGATTCTACACGATCCCGCTTGTAGCAACCCATAAGATTCAAAGGGAACAAATCATTATTGAGTTTCTTATAAGATCAAAAGTTATATTTGCGTTGACGTTCATTAGATTAAACAAAAAAAATCTGAGGTCTTTATGTTCCGGCTGATATTTTTAACTCTAACTTTCCTTTTCACAACTATTTCTATTTGTTTTCCTCAAGGTGAAGCCGCTGTTCCATTTCTACTGCTTCAGACGAATGCTGAGTCACATGGTATGGGTTATTCTTCTGTTGCACGTATTACAGATGAACCATTAGCATTTACTACCAACCCGGCACATTTGGGAATGCAAAGTTTCAACGAACATTTTTCCATAGGATATAATTACAGCGATTGGTTGCCAAGTTTTAATTTAGATTTATGGGTAAGAACTTTTGGGGTTACTAGCGGTTTTAACTTGAATAAACTTAATCCCGATTTTCCTTCAGTTCATGTGGGATTTGGCTACTCAAATATTTTCTTGAACTATGGTGACTTTATTAAAACAGATCCATCAAGCCCAGAACCAATCAGAACTTATAGATCATACGATTATGCGAATTTGTATTCAATTGGAATCGGATACGAATATTTTATAAAAATCTCAGCGGGACTTACTTATAAAAATATAGTTTCAAGGTTAAGGGAAGAAAAACTATATGAAGGCAGGGCGTTTGCATTCGATTTCGGATTTTTAATTGACATACCAATTGTAAATCTTATTTCGGATTCGCCAAGTAATATTTTAAATCTATCTCCAGCTTATGAACCATTTCTAAACTTAACTCTTGGTTTCGCAAATAATAATTACACAAGCGGAACTATCTACTATGTCGATCCCGCTCAAGCTGACCCACTTCCCCGTTTTGCCCGTGTGGGAATTGGAGTAAATATTGGTTTATATGACAAATCCACGGATTGGAATCCGGTTTCATTGAAGTGGACAATCGAAAAAAACGATATGCTTGTAACTCGTGATTCTGGTCGTCATTGGGAATATCAAAGCGGACTTGGAGATATTAATTTCTTCAAAGAAGTTATTCTTGGAAAGACAAACGAAAAAACAGAGAAATTGACCGGGTGGGAATTAAATCTTGGTGAAGTTATCTCAATCTACGGTGACCGTTTCGAGGAGGATTATAATCATGGGAATCGACGTTTCTCAACAAATGGCTGGGGCTTGAATACAAAAGGAATTAAAAAACTTTTACTGAATCCAAACTCTCCCGATATATCGAACGACTTTCTCCGTTTTATATTAAATAAAGTTGATTTCAGATTTATTCAAACAGAAATAAAACCAGATGAGAAAAATCATCCTCTAACAGGAATAAAATTCACAACAGTTAATTTGATAATTTCGATTTAGAATTTTCATTTGTGCTTTTTCAAAAGATTGTCAATAAATAATTTTCAAGAAAAACCTGTCTTGTTAAAGGGTAGAAACTTAAGAAAATTAAATTGACAAAAATTAATGGGGAGTTCTTGCGATACCTTCGATATGAATTATCAATAATTCTCTGGAAACTCGAAAACCAGAACGTAATAAAAGGTACTCGCCCGCCTGCCTCATCAGTCCAAGTTCGGCGGGCAGGAGTACTCCCGATTCGAGTATGAGCCGAATCTACCTGCCTGTCTACCGCCAGGTTAGGCATCCCTCACGGGATTTGAGCAGGCTCAAGTATTAATAAGATAGCTTATAGGGAGAACCCAAATCAGATCAATGGAATACACCGCTTTAAAATTATTGATTAAGACTAATTTTAATTCTAAGTTTATAGCGTTATACCATCTCTAAATATTTGCAGTATAAAAGAGTCAAATTTTATGCGACGATTAGAAAAAAAACGTTGGAGGATTTTAAGAATTGAATCAACCCGCCATTAGGAAAAATTACAGGAATCTTATCACCGAGCTTTCCACTCTTATTGAGCAAGGGCGTAAAGCATCGGTTCGTGCTGTTAATACAGTCCTCGTTGCGACTTATTGGCTGATGGGCAGACGCATTGTTGAGTTTGAACAAAAAGGGAAATCAAGAGCCGGATATGGTGAAGAGATATTAGAGAAAATTTCACAAACTCTCATCCATAGATTCGGTAAAGGATTTTCTTTACGCAATCTACGGAACATTCGAACTTTCTATCTTGAGTTTCCAATTCGGCAGACACTGTCTGCCGAATTAAAACCGTTTCTAATTAACCAAACAGTGTCTAACAAATCTCAGAGTAAAATTGTACGCAATCGGAGTGCAGAATTATCCATAAGTCAAATTTGGCAGACACTGTCTGCCAAATTCCCCTTAAGCTGGTCTCATTATTGTTTGCTTATGAGAATAGCTGAATCCTTCAAGCGAGAATTTTATGAAGCAGAATGTATAAGAGGCAACTGGTCTGTGCGTCAATTAGATAGACAAATTCAATCTATGTTGTATGAACGTACTGCTCTATCGAAAAGAAAAATTGCGGTAATAACAAAAGCACATGAAAAGCCAATTATTCTAAAGCCCGAAGATGAAATTAAAGATCCATACATTTTGGAGTTTCTTGGATTAAAAGATGAATATTCTGAATCCGATTTGGAAGACGCTTTAATAAAACATTTAGAACGTTTTCTTTTGGAACTCGGGATTGGATTTACTTTCGTTGCACGTCAAAAAAGAATTACATTAGACGGGACACATTATCGCTTAGATTTATTACTATATCACAGAGTATTGAAATGTCTTGTTGCAATCGATTTGAAGCTCGGAGAATTTACTCATGCAGATGCCGGGCAGATAAATCTTTACCTAAATTATTTGAAAGATAAAGAAAAGCTTCACGAAGAAAATGATCCGGTTGGAATAATCCTTTGTTCAGATAAAAACAAAACAGTAGTTGAATACGCTTTAGCAGGAATGAGCAATAAAATTTTTGCTTCTAAATATAAACTGCAACTTCCCGATCCTAAAATTCTGAAAGACGAGATCGAGCATGAGCGGAAACGTTTACTGGAAATGAAAATAATTGAAACTAAACGAAATGAAAAGAAAGGTCGATAAGCAAACAGATCAAAGCAAAGACTTGGTCTTATTGAAATCATCAAACTATCGATCCCAAAAAATAAATACAGACAAACCCCCTACTTCACAAACTTATATCCCGCTTTATAGTATTGTCATGTAACTTTTTGTTCCGTCAGCTGACGGATTATGTCAAAATATTTAAAACTGATTTTCTCCATTTTCCCCCGATTCCACATTTAATAGCTTAGTGCTTTTACTCATAAATACTGTGACGCATTATTACTTTAAGAAACTTGTTCATGATAACCTTAGTAATCCCGACAAGTCGGGACTTACCGCTATTAC
>JAHJVF010000504.1 GCA_018828505.1 Bacteroidota bacterium
CGCATTCAGATTGAAAAAATCGACATTTTCCTGGATATTATTTTCGATCCTCCAGCGTTTGGCATAATTGGCCAGTAGATCCCTGGCACTGGATTCCATATCGTTGGAAAGCAAGCACATGGGCAATTCCCGTCCATTACCGGTTACAATTATCTTCCTTACTAGCCCCTCATAATCTTTGATCTTGACTTTACTTTCTGATACCAGTAAATTTTTATACTTCCTTCCCATTTTATCTATCTTGACCTTCTTCCATTCCTTGATCCCCGCCACTTCCTTTAGAAAATTCTTCCCCCTGCGCTTCAGGGTTATAAACAATATCCCTTCTTCGTTTAGAGAACTTAAATTCCCATATGTCGTCAATTTCGAATCAAATATCAATCGCTCTGGCTTTATGCCAACTGTTTCTTTATAAAATTTTACAAACTCTAATATCTCATCATTCATATCTTCCCGCCTTATTTCACCATCTGAAAAACACAAAAACGTGGTGTCCAGATCCTGAGCAAAAAATGACAGCACGCTCTTCATGCTTTTCCCTTTTGTGGCCACCCAGCTGTCTTCCAGTTCCGACTCCTCTCCGTAATGGGGAATCACATGAAAATCAAGATTAATATTTTGGCCTTTTAAATACTTTTCCAATGCCAACCGTTTCACAAAACCTTTCAATAAACCTCGGATCAATTGTGCAGAATGGCGGTATGAATATTGGGTAATGGCCGCATTTTTGGGTAGTACATTCAGCCCCGCAAATGTCCCCAGTCCATAATCGAAGTTAAAATCATCCACATGAGAAAGTCTCTCTTTGCCAAGCAACTTTAAGGTTAGAAAAGACATCAGGTAGTTGATATTTGAAATCATTTTGCTACCGTAAAAGTTAGATTCAGAAAACAGTTCGTGCAGTTTCAATTGGCAAATTATCGGTAAAAATAAATAGATCCCGGCAAAAGAGGTGGAAAACTGAGCATGTTCGGCAAATCTTCTTTGATCTGCTATGTCAGGATAATTTTTATTGTTTTGCAACGCTTCAAGTTGTTCTCTTTTTGTGCGGCGAAAGAGTTTGGCAAAGCCTTCGTTGTTTAATATTTTATGGATAATGGTCTCGCTCAATTCAATTCCTTCTTTCGCCAGCTTTTCCTTAATTTCAATGACAGAATAGTTCTTCTTGCGCAGTTCGATAATTTTATCTTTAGCAGCGGTGGTCTTTTTTTTCTCTCCTTTTGCTCCCTTTTGCAATTCCCTGAAGAACTGATCGCTGGTCCAGGATTTGCAGTCTCGTTTCATAGATTTGAAAGAAAAGTAAGTGTAGCTGAATTTTTCAGCTGCCTCGGGGTCTGGGAGTTGATCTACGAAAGAAGCTCTAAGGGCTTCGTATCTTTTTTGCATAGGTTTTTGTGGATTGAGGAAGAACCTTTTGTCGATCGATTGAGGGTTTTCGGTATCGCTCATAGACATATTATATATTGTTATAATGTTTTTGTCAATAGTTTTTGCAAATTATAATATCCTTATTTATCAATGCTCTTGGGGGGTATAGACGCTACGTTTATAATTCTTTAATATTTTTATTACATTTCCCACAACCCCTCATTATGATTAAGCAACCCCTCAATATTTTATGCAATTACTGCACCGATAACGGTTTCGCTAAAAAATAGAGGGTGTATTAGTACTGTGATAATCGCTGTTGAATGTATAATTGTTGAATTTTACCGTCAATTCATGCAAACCCGGATCAATGGCCGGCAGGGCTACTATCTGGCTTTTGGCCAACTGTCCTGTCTGGTTTTCCTGGACGATGATCTGGAAAAGGCCTATGGGCATATTGTCCAGAATGAACTGGCCGTTGAGCACTCCCCGGCCCTTGGTTTTCACGCGCAGTTGGTAGTTGGGGCCGGGACTGTTCTTGGCGATAACCCGGTAGTACTTGCCGTTGCCGAAAACAAATTCCAAAGTATTGATCTGGAAACCGGGAGTCATTTCGGCCACCACCACGTCAGTGCTGAAAACCTTGCTGCTGCGACCGTTGAAATCCA
>JAHJVF010000252.1 GCA_018828505.1 Bacteroidota bacterium
TACCGAGATAGCTGTCACTGAAGCCGGGGTCACCATCAAAATCAAATTCATAAGCCATTCGCATACTATCTATATATCCATTTCCACCATGAGCATAGAACGGTCCGCCAGTTCTTGGTGAAGTAACATTCGTATTTCTAACAACAGCATCTGTCCACAACCCAACGTAAACGCTGTCGATTCTTTTTGACGAAGTGTTTTTTATCCAATAATTCATAATCACAAAAAAATCGGCGAATGGAAAGTTCCATGCGTATGACTCCTGGCGAACAACAACTCCAAGTGGTACATGGTCGGGAATTAGTTCGCCGCTCGAAAGTCTGGTGCTTGTATCAGAAAACTCTGCAACAAAATCTTGATGACTTATCGCTTCAGGTTTATAGTATTTCGAATTAAGCAGGGAAGATTTCTCAATCACATAGCTATCAGGATGATTAGTAAATTCAAAACCGCCACCTCTAACGGCAGAGGATGCATCAACGGCAGCGGTGGTAACTCTTACTTGACCATCAACGAAACCCCCGATCCACAAACCACCATCGAAAAGATGTTCGATCCCGCTCCCTTTTGGATATTCGCAGCTTGGCTGCCTTGGCCAAAGGGTGAATCCATGTCCATACATACCAAAATTTGTGATTGTAATTCCAATGTTGCCGACATTAGTAAATTTGGAATTATCATCTTTAAGTTGTTTGTTCATTTTTTGTGCGAATGCGGCAAAGCCGTCCATTCGGACATCCCTTTGGGAGAAATCATCCACAGGAATAAAACCTAAAGAAAGAATAATAAAAGGAATAAAAAGAAATTTAAGTTTCATGAATGAGCCTGCTCTAACCCGCCTGCCTCTCCGCCCACAGCGTAGCGGGCAGGAAAGTTCGGTTTACAGATTTTCTCCGTCCCGCCTGCCTCATCCGAATTAATGGGGCGGGCAGGCAGCTGACGGATTGATTCCTGCCCGCCAAATCTTACCTCATGAGGCAGGCGGGTTGAACGATATTTGAAATGTTCTTTCATAACTTGTACATTTTTAGATTCGGCTCATGAATTGACTTAATTTAATTTGTTATTTTCTCGCACAGATGAATATAAAAAAGCTAATAATCTTATTCAATGAAGTTCGCAATTCTTTCGAGCCACCTGTCGGATTCGAACCAACGACCTGCTCATTACGAATGAGCTGCTCTACCAGCTGAGCTAAGGTGGCTTATTAATGGAAAATGCCTGCCCCGATTAGTAAGCTATTAGATGTCGAATCGGGGGAAAATGTGTAATGGTTGATGGAAGATGGAAATTAATCTACAATAACCATTACACATTTTCCCCCGACTCGGCGAGAAAAAAACAAGTCTGTCGGGACAGGCATCAACCATCATACATATTTACTAACGATTCTTTTTCTTATGACGATTCTTTCGGAGGCGTTTCTTCCTCTTGTGAGTCGACATTTTATGTCTTTTACGTTTCTTGCCTGACGGCATAATTTCTCCTTAATTAATTTTCAATGTGTTTTTAATAATTCACTTGCTCTGTGGCCGACATCAGTATGTTCACCCAATGCGATGCATTTTTGCAGCCAATCCTTTGCTTTCTCAATCTCTCCCTTTGATAGATTCACAACTCCAAGATTTAAGTGCGCAATCTGATGTTTAGGTGATTGCTTAATTGCTGCTAAAAAAATCTCTTCAGCTTTTGAATAGTTTTTTTGCTCGAAATAACAGACTCCCATATCAACCCTTGCATCTGTATCGCCTGGTTTGATCTTCAGGTAGTCTTCATAAGTTTTTATGGACTTTTCGAAAAGACCGGCATCGTGAGTCAAATTCGCAAGTCTAAGCAACTTCTCAGAATCCTTGTTGTCTTGTGCAATCTCTTTCTCTAATTTATTTATTTCATCAAACCGTGCAAGATCAATTTGTGGATTTTGCTGAGGTTGAGTTGAAATATTTTGAGAAGGTTCGGGAATTGTATTCTGATCCGCGTAAATGATTATGATGAAGATACCAACGATTACAGCAGATATAATAATTGATGCTAATTTCCAGGTCTCCAAGCCTTGGGTTTCGGGTACACTGCTCATAGAGCGAACTGCTTTTTTAATTTTTATTTTTTTTGTTTCCGATGTATTTATTATTTCTTCCTTATTTGGCACATCACGCAAAAATATTTCTTCATTACCGGTGAAAATAGCACCGCAATAAGTACATTTTCTTTCTACGTGAAGATTTTCTTCACTGCACTCACGACACTTTTTAATTGATTCTTGTTTTAACCCTTGCTTGCGATCAGCTTCAATAATCATTGTTCCACAAGCACTACAAAATTTATCATCGGCTGAAACTTTGCTACCACATTCGAAACATAAATTCACTAAATCATTTCTCCGACACTTTATTTAATTTCATTCCTTTATCAACTATTGTCTTAAATTCTCTTGAAAACTTGAAAGTTGGGACAAAATGTTCAGGTACAAAAACCTGCTGACCCGATTTTGGGTTTCGAGCCATTCTTGAATTCTTCTTTCTCACTTTGAAAGTTCCAAAACCTCGTATTTCAATTCCATGTCCCTCTTTCAGAGCGGTAATAACAGTATTAAAGAAACCTTCGACAACTGCTTCAGTCTCAAGTTTCGTCAAACCGGTACCTGCTGCTACTCGATCGACAATATCCGCTTTGGTCATTTCATATTCTCCTAATAAAAATTAAAGCAAACTTTGATAATTTCGTATGATAAGATATTATCGAGAATCGATAACTTATTGAATTATAATAAGTTAGACGGCACAAAAATAGTGAAGCATTTTATGATTGTCAATTAAAAATAGCTTTAGAGAAAAAAATCTTTACGAAATACCTTTTATAAAAGTATCATTCACTTAAATGAACTGATTGCAGCGATCACATAACCAGAAACTGCAAACATCATCACAATTGTAAAACCGAATTCAACGGATAGAATAACAGCAAGTACTGTTGAAACGACACTTACACATCCATTTATTCCCCATGCCCATGGTACGGCAAGTTCATTCGATTGCGAAACAAATTTCATTCCTGTAGGGAAAGGTATTCCCATAAAAAAAGCTATAGGTGCAATTAGTACCATGGTAAAGAAAAACTTTTGCAGGTAGGTAAAGTTTAAAGTTAATTCAATAATAGAATCGAGTGTGATTATGTAAATCAGTATAATACCAACGAGCATCAGAATAATATATATTAACGATTTGGATGTCAGTCTTAAATAAGCTGAGCAATAACTTCCAATACCAGAGAAAATCAAAAGTGAACTGATAATGATTGCTGCCGAGTAAATGTGATTACCAAAATAGAAAATAAATTTATGGATTAGGACAATTTCTATTAGCATAAATCCCATTCCTATCCCACCAAAATATAAAAGCGTTTTGAGACTAAATATTCTTCCTCGTCTCAGCTTAAACAAGGGCAAAACTATGAGAATGATAGATGCACTTAAAATAATGATAAAAGTTAAAATGACAATTATATAACCAATCTCAAAAAACGGAAGAGCCCGTTCTCCATATAATTTTGATAAGATTGGAATCGAACTCCATTTAATGAAGTTAGAAAAGTAAGGTTTATTATCACTTGGGACTTCAATTTTAAATGGATAATTATTATAAAGTTGCTCTCGATTACCAATAAGAATTGAATCGATAAATGTAAAGAGACTTGTATCTTGTAATATGTTAAATCTGTTTCTCTCGACTTGGATTTCCTTAGGAAGAATTAACGGATCGAATAATTGCTCATCACAGAAAATCTTTGCCTTTTCGATTTTGTCCTGAGTAAGCTTATTTTTCATTAAAAGAAAAGTTATCATTCCCCAGCTTCTTACTGCAATGATATGCATCTCTTTTTCTTTTATGGAATTTGCTTCGAGCATTTCGACTAATGTTGAGAGAATTTTCAGTGGACTTTTTACAGGATAATCGAGCCAGGTACTTATACTTATCATTCCATCATCGCTTAATCTTTCCCACATTTTCTGAATTGACTCAACAGTGAGGAGATATTCTTCCTGTACCGCAAATAATCCTGAAGTTCCGCCGAATGACTCAATTATAGGTAAAACAATTAAATCGAATTTATCTGTTCCATCCGAAAGAAATGCTCGTGGTTCTATTGGCACTACTGTAACTCTCGGATCAAAAAAAAGTGAATCTGAATCACGAGCTAAAGTAGTTTTAAGTAAGTCAACCAAGGCAGCGTTTGGTTCGACTGCAATAACTTCACTTACATTATGATTGAGTGCATGCGAGATGTTCACTCCTGTATTGGATTTAAGTACAAGAACGTTTTTAGGTTTGCTCAATTGATAAGGGAGTGCTTGAGTAGTAGAATTCAAAAAATGCTCTTCATTCGGCTTAACTTTTTTACTCAGCGGACCACACCAATCGCCATTATTGAAAATCACTTTTTCGATTTCAATTTCATTTTGATATTTGAGACTCAATCCCGGTGCATATCTTATCGCATCGGCTGAAACTACACTTAATAATCCATACGGACTGGATTTGATAAGTTCAACTTTACCTTTAGGAAGATTAAGAGTTTTACTTATGCTCTTATACTCGGAAACATTTAATTCAGTTGGATTGAGAAGGAAATAGCTTGAAATCATTAGCCCAATAATGCCAATTACAGCGAGAATATTTTTTTTCTCCTTCGGAAGGAGTAAAAATCCACTTCCAATTGAAATGAGGGATAAAATTACCGGGATCTCATTCGGTAAAAAATTCCACATCAATATGATTGCAGTTATCCCACCCAATCCTGAACCAACTAAATTGAAGAAATATAATTTTCCAATCTGATCAATATATTTTACGAATATCATTCCAATGGCAAGCGCCCCGAAAAAGAATGGTAGAAAGAAAATGAAATAAGTTATGATAAGTAAAAGTATTTGTTCCGAATCGATAAAAAGTAAAAACGAATCGAACATTCCAAAAATATTATTGGATAGAAATAAAACCATAGCACTAAAAAACCCGCTGAGAAATAATGCAAAAGGAATTATCCAATCGGACTTTGATAATATCTTCTCACGATAAACAGAGATCACTGTACCGCTCGCTCCGAAACCGAGCAGTCCAACCGAAATAACCATATATGCAAAATGATGCCATTGGACAATCGATAGAATTTGAATTAGAGAAAGTTGTAGCGAGATGAGTGATAAAGAAATCAGAATTAATGATAAGTATAACCGCAGTTTGAAGTATTGAATTTTAATTACTCTCCTCTTCTGAAAGGAACGAATCTAACAGGCATCAAGTTTTTTGTTGTAACTTTATCCCCCTTCTTTTCAACCAAGATAAGAGATTGAACTAAAAAAGGTGAGCCGACGGGAATTATCATTTTCCCTCCTTCTTTGAGTTGTTTGATCAACGGGGGTGGAACAAATTCTGCTGCCGCTGTTACTACTATTGCATCAAATGGAGCATATTTTTCCCAGCCATAATATCCATCAGCATTTTTAACTGAAACGTTTTTGTATCCCAATTTATCTAACGTTTCTCTGGAAGAATTGTATAGTTCAGTTATTATCTCAATTGTGAAAACACTATCAACGATCTCAGCTAAAATCGCAGCTTGATAACCGGAGCCTGTTCCAATTTCGAGCACTTTATGTTTTTTTTTCGGTTGAATAATTTCAGTCATATATGCGACAATGAATGGTTGCGAGATCGTCTGTCCGTAGCCGATCGGAACCGGGCCATCGTCATACGCTTCATCGGTGCGGTTTTTCGGAACGAACTTGTGGCGGGGAACAATTCTCATTGCACTCAGAACCGATTTATCAAATACACCGCGCGCTTCAATCTGCAGCCGAACCATTCTTTCTCTTTTTGATTTGAATGGATCATCAGTTTTATTTATCCCATAAAATGTAAAGCCTCCTAAAAGAAATGTAACAATAAGAAATGATTTAATTGTTGTTCTAATCCTAAACATATTTTTTCACTCCCTTTATTCGAACTAAATATAATCGTAGTTTAGTTTTAGTTCAAGAAAAATCGCTTGACTATCGTATGCTGAAGAATGGACTGAAAGTGGTGTCTATCGGATTTTGAATATTGGTTAATTTGATTCTGTAGAGATTCGAGCTTGGTAAATGATCAGGGACTTCCCACAGATAAGAACCATCATCTTCTGTTTCTGAAGCGATTGAAAGTTTATGAGTGTGTTTTCTGTACAGATCGATCGCAACTGAATTTGATTGATTTGACGTTATCCACTTTATTTCCTTAATCGAATAATAATTCCATATTTCGGCATACTGCGGAGATGTGATTTTAAGAAAAGTTGGCTCGACTTTTGGGGGGACTAAAATTGTATTCCCGCTTGAATTGTCATTCTCACGGCACGAAAGATTTGAAATAAGAAAAATGATAAAAACAACTTTTAAAACTCCCCACTTTGATATAATACTTAACGTTGCCCTTCTCATTTTATACTCGTCAATTTGCAATTTTCAATTTGAAATATGCATTTTTTTGTCGGGGAGACAGGATTCGAACCTGCGACTTCTTGGTCCCAAACCAAGCGCTCTAACCGGGCTGAGCTACTCCCCGAATTACATTTAATCAAAATAAAAAAGAACTCATTATATTTTTTCGAACCTGCGACTTTCCCGACAAAGTCGGGACGCTCTAGCCGGGCGGGGCTACTCCCCGAAAAATTCGATCCAAAATTTCAACAGGATTAATTGCTCTTTCAATTGCGGTGCAAAGTTAAGATTTCTTTTGTCAAAATTCTATAAAAAAAATGTATCTTTACATTAAGGGAAGATATCTGCGAGCAAAAATATTTGTTAGATGTAATCCTCTATGTTTAATCTGTGTTGAACAAAATGAAGATCAATAAATACGATCTCATTCTGCTCGATCTCAAAA